>JAQGOV010000418.1 GCA_028293425.1 Verrucomicrobiales bacterium | reverse complement strand
CCAGCTAATCTTCTTGCTCTATTCGTGAATGATCGGATTGGGAAGCACTCTTCGTGAACGAGATGGCTCTCACTTTTCACTCTCCCAGGGCGGAAAGGTGGACATTGGAAACTCCCGCCTGACCATTCAAGGTCTCGGTCATCTTTGCTTTTTCGTAGCTGAACTCCCGTTTCGAGATTCCCTTCCAAATCCATACCTGTTCATCCGTGAAATCCGTGGTTAAGATTCGCATTCATTTCAGACAAAACCGCCTCTGAGTATTCCTTCCCAATGCCACTGCCAAACATGCCTTTGCCTCAAGGTGGCTTCGCGTGAACCTCTTTTGCATGGGGAAGGTTGCGTATGTTGAATCGCGCGCTTTCAGGTCAATTGTAATCAGCATGAAAGACATTTTTCGAAAGTTCGCCTGCATGGCCGCCGCAGCCTTGGGCTCCCCCTGGATGTTTGGTGTGAACCTTTGTCTGATTCTCGGCTGGCTAATCAGCGGGCCTTTCTTCCATTTCTCAACCAGCTGGCAGCTCGTTATCAATACGGGCACAACTATCGTCACTTACCTCGCCGTGTTTCTGATTCAAAATACGGTCAACCGGGATACCAAGGCCGTTCAGCTCAAACTCGATGAGCTTATCAGCCGCACCAGGAAAGCCCGAAACTCCTGCATCGGTTTGGAGGATCTCACCGACGATGAATTGGATGCCTTGAAAGCTTACTTTCAGAAGCTGCGCAATAAAGCGGCCGATGCGCAAGCGTGTAGTGTGGATTAGGGACCCCTCGACAGGTCCTCTGCTCCCTCTGCGAACTTCCCTGAAGATCCCCCGATTCGCGTTTGTACCTCTTGCGCCTTTTCTCGGATGCATTGGTCCGTGCTCTGGGCTCTACGTTTCCTCACGTTGAACGTCTCTCCGTCATTTCCTCTTTTGCCAATTTTGTTCTTTTTAGCGGCTAATTACGTTTCATCCCCGGTGGAGCGCGCCAGCTTATGAAGACTCCTGTTCAAGATCCGAGTTCCCCTCCGGCTCAACCTCCGTAATCTCCGCGACCTCCTGTTTAATCTCTGGCTCCCCTCCGGCTCCTGGTATAATCACGTCTGTCGCCACGGTTTATGATGTGGTAAATCGCACCCGAATATTGCACGCGAGGTTTCCTGACCACGAAAAGATGACTGCTCTCCTAGCCATGTGCCGCTAACTCCCAATGTTTCATTGTGCGGCGCTGACCCTTAATAAACTACTGGTACTCCCCGAGAAGCGAATGGGGCCATTGGAAAACGACGTTCCGGGTTAGCTGGTTCAATTTATCGTGCTCCCAATCGAACATGCGTGATCGCAAGGTTCAAGTGCGTGCCGCCACGGCGGCCTTTGCATTTGTGGAAGAAACAGCCTCGCTGTAGTCTACTATCAGAATCTTGCACCCCGGACAATGGTAGGCCACATTGTAGCTCGCCTTCCAAGGCAGCAGGGTCTTCAAGCCGGCACGATTAAGATCCTCATCTTTGTGCACGAACTTTTGAATCTTCTCGGAATGCACGAATGACAGCGGTGAGTTCCGAATCGAATAACCGAGCTCCATCTCGCCCTCGCAATTGGGGCACTTTGTGAGCCTGTCTTTGAACATTGTAACCTCTGCTTTTCCCGTCTAACTAAGGATTCTCTATTCTCCAAACCACACCCCACCTTACCACGTGGCCACCCCGCCGAACAAGCTAATCTTTATACCAACTTAGCCGTCGCAGCGTGGAGGAGCCATGAAGTGGTCTGTTATGCATTTCGATACTTTACCATCGAGCCCTCACCAGGTTGGCTGGATTTCCTGCTGTTCTCATCGCAAGTGCTTTGGCAATCCAGTCCCAAGGGACGGTGGTCGCAGTAAGCGTGCACTTGCCAGCCCGTTGCGCCACAGGCCTCCTCCAGCGCTTTCAAGAAACATCTCCCGATCCTTGTCGTCGTGGAAAATGTCTTCGCGTCTGTCGCTACGGTTGAGGATGTGGTAAATCGCACCCGGATATTGCACGCGAATGTTCCTGGCCATGAGAAATGACTGCTCGCTTCGCGATGTGCCCTCGACTCTCAATGTCAACAATGTGCGGGGGGGACCCTTTAAGAGATTTGGGTAACTGAAAGTTTAAAGAGATGCTTACGGCCCGCCAACGGGAGGTCTATTTCCACCGAAGGAACCCGGACGGAACGGACCGGTTACAGGATTTATGTCATCTCGACCTCGGAGAAACGGGGTGCCCTGAATAGCTACACCATTAGGCATGACAAGTCGCCCAACGTCCCATTGATAGGTTCCAATCAATTTTCCATCTCCATGAAATGTGAGTTCTCTCACTAAAGGCCATGCTTTTATTTTTGCAAACCAAATCTTTGGCGAGTCCCCATCCAATATATACAACATATTCATGCCATCGGGACGGAAATGAATAAACCGCACTGTGTAAAAATCGCTATGATTCCAATACTCTTGCAATACAATTAGACCGATATCAGGACGTCTGCAGTCATCTAATGTGATAAGTCGGTTAAATATCACGTCGGGGAGCCAAACCAGCTTGCATGTCACAACACTGACTATGCATAACATAGAGACAACGGTTATCATGCGAGCGGTTCTCCGAATCTTCACGCTCTTTGGTAAGGGGTCAGCACCGCACAATTTAAGCTTCATTTCTTTTCCCTCACTCGATTGGCAGCGTGGCCTCTGGCCCCAATACCGAGGTGCTCCGCTATCCGGGCTCAGAATCATGGTTGTTTGCCGGCGCGGGCGCATTATGAGGTCAGTCTAGAACAACGTAACATGCAGCTTCCGGGCGTCACTCGGTTGGCCACTATCCACAACGGTTCAATTGGCATACTTGCGAACCACGCGGCCCAGCGCAACTCCTTTTTCCTTCGTGCTCTTCGATTCTTTGTGGTGAACATTTCCACCCCCCCTTTGAACCTCTTGTGCCTTTTTTGCGGCTAACCAGTTTTCATCCCCGGTGGAGCGCGCCAGCTTATGAAGGCTCCTGTTCAAAATCCGAGTTCCCCCTCCGGCTCAACCTCTGTGGTCTCAGCGACCTCCTGTTTAAGCCCGGGCTCCCCTCCTGCTTCCGGCCCCTCCTTGGGTTCGGTTGTTAATTTTCATTTCTGGTGGTGAGCGCCAGCTCATGACGACTTCCGGAAAAATCAGAAGCCGGTTCTCCGTCATTCCTGCCGTCTCACGGTCTCAGGCTCTCCCCAGGTGGTCTGCGGCCATTTCAGGCATCATGCCCTGAGGCAAATTCCCAGTGCTTGGGGAACAAATGCATCAAGTTCACCAATTCCAATTCGTCCGCCGGGCTACGAGAAACAAAGTCGGCCCCAAGTGCATATGCGCTTTGGACTTGCGCCACAGTTAGGGGGGCCGCGTAAACAAAGACATTCGAGTCGCGCTTCCCTGAAACGAGGGTCAACCATTCCAACACGTCCCACCCAGAAACGACACGTAAGTTTAGGTTCAAGAACAGAATGGCGGGAAAAGGGTGGGCGAGAAGGTCTGTAAACGGCGAATCGCCGTTGAGGTATCGGATGGCCTCATGGCCGTCGAGGACGTGCCGAATGGGGTTTTGCACGGCGAGGCTCCTCAATGAAGTTACCAACGCCTGCTGTTCGGTGGATTTTTCATCAGCAATGAGAATCCATTTGGCTGCTGCCGCATTGAAATCAAGGGCATCCGTAGATTCATTAGTGCTCATACTCCTCCTGCGAGAAATGTAAAGCTTCAAATAATAAGAACTAGGCTGTCTGGAGTAGGTCTTTCCCTGCCAAATGGCTTATTATAATCGTGAAGCGCAATGGCAAAGGAAGAACAGGGTTTGAGCGCCATGGTCAACCCGCGATTCTGGACCATACCCTGGCAGCAACACATGCTGCCGGGAAGATGCCTGTTATCAACACTTGAGCAGTGTTTCCAGAAAAACCAGGAGAGTCGGGAATGTCACCTAAACAATGGCTGATGTCCATTCGGCTATCAGCAAATTTAAGGACCAAGTGGAGGTTCCTGTTGTTTAATGTAACGTAATCCGTGATGGCAGCAGTGGTGCTCGGGTAAGCAAACGCCTCTGCAGGGTCAGTCACCCACCCGCCTCGGCCATCATAATAGAGGTTGCCGACCGGATCTTTCAGTAAACGCCGAAATTCCATAGTTTTGTTTGAGCTCACACTAGAACTTTGGACGAAGTCAGGCAAGAAACTTTGATTCCAGGAAATGCGGCCATCACGGCTAGGCAGACCAGCTCATGATCACTTCTGTAAAAATCAGCAGTCGGTCCTCCGTCATTCCACCGTCCCTCGGTTTTGCGTTATGAGAGAAAGCCAAACGAACGGTCGACCTGACATGGTGCAGAAATGGTGCAAAAACAGTGCAACCGCCCATGCCAATTTTCCGCCGCAATTCGCGGCGCGTGAATTTCACGCGGCATCAAAGTTTCGTTGGCACGGGTGCCTATATATGGAAGACATGTCATGCATAAGCACTGGTGGGTGCAGCCAGAAATTTTGGCCGCCTGCTCGGCGCGAGGAGAACGCATCCCCGCAGCGGGCACTTTCGTCCTGCTGGGGAGCAGGAGAAAGGAATGCACTGTTGTGCAGGCCTTCAGGCCGAGCGCTTGGGGCCAAGCGCGAGTCAATACCCGACGCAGCAACAACGCAGGCGGGCAAAAGGGCGGTCTGCACCGCAGTGGGTATCAGGATATGGCTTCCGAACTGGAGAGAGCATTTTCCTGATCCCTTGGCGCACAAGCAAAGTTATGACTGACCTACACCCCAGCCCGGGCCACGATTTTTCCCACGATTTTTTAAGAAATCGCGCCCTATTTAAGCTCAATATCTTACAACCAAAAAGTCGCCTTTTGTCAAAGGTTATCCGCGATTTTTCAGCGTAGGTAGAAACGGAGGATCCGCCACTGCTTCTCTGTTCCAGCTGGTCGCACGCTCCCGTGAGCTCCCCGTGCTTCCGCGGCTTTGCAACTTTGCGTTAAAGCAAAAAGCCAAAAAAACGGTCGACCGGACATGGTGCAGAAATGATGCAAAAACAGTGCAACCACCCATGCCCGGATGCGTGGCCTTCGCTAGTGGGCGGCGAGGAGTTTTTGGATTCCTGCTAGGAGCCAGCGCGGGACACTTTTGCCCTGCTGGGAGCAGGAAAAAGGAATGCACCTTTTTGCAGGCTGTCAGGCCGAGCGCTTTGGGCAAAGCACGAGTCAGTCCCCTCATGGGGCACTTTCTTCTACTGGGAGCAGAAGAAAGGAATGCACCTCATGTGCAGGCCGCGAGGCCGAGCGTTTGGGCAAAACGCGAGTCAATCCAAGCGCAGTGACAACGCAGGAACCAAAAAGAACCGCCGCACACGCGTGAATTTCACGCGGCATCAAAATTTGGTTGGCATGGACCCCTATATAGATGGAGGGATCATTCTCATGATCCTTCGGCGCGGAAAGCCATATGGGAAACCGAACACCAGCAACTCGAACCAAAAAATCGGTATGTCATTCAAAGAATACCGCAGAAGTGATTCCCGGCTTAAATAGATCTGTTTGCTGCCTTGGCGGCTTCGCGCCCTCACGTTGAATCATCTCACCAAAAGATTCACGCGAAAAATGTGCAGAAAAGTACAACAAAGTACAACTCACCCTCAAAACGAACCACTTACATCCTGTTACCTAACCCTCCCCCAGTGCAAATCAGTTTAGATCCCATGCAGAAACAGTGCAAAAGATATGGACCAGGTCGGTCAAAGTACAACGCCTGCCAACGACTCAGGACCATCACGCTTTACGGTTCACGCTTTAGCCCCAAATCTCGTCAAATGTTTTCTGAAACAAAAACGGCGCATAAACTGTATCCAACGGCGACGAGCGGCAACCAACGGCGCGTATCGGCAAGGTGGCCTACTCACCCCGCCCAAATTCCGAAATTCATGGTGTATAAATGCTTGGGCGGCTTCCAGGCCTCGCCCCGACAGAATATGAACGCAAGACGGACAACAACGACCATTCAAAGGTGCTGGCGAGAACCGACGGAAGGTCTCACTCGCAACCTGCAGACCTC
>JAQGOV010000404.1 GCA_028293425.1 Verrucomicrobiales bacterium | reverse complement strand
ATTATAACCTCGGGGTGGTTCACAGTGGAATGGAGCTGCTTTCAACGATCCACCATGAGGCGCGAACCAGTTGCGTACCCGTGATTGTTTATTGTGGAGATAAATTTGAGGAGCTAATCATTCAGGCTTATGAGGCGGGGGCTGATTATTTCCTGGAGAAACCTGACCGTTATAATGACCTCATCAGAATGGTGCGGTGCCTTGACGAGTGCCTGAAGAGCACGCCGATTCATTTGGAAGGTGTACGCGAGTTGCCGGAATACCAACCCGCGATGCCCTTCCCAAGCTGGCGAGGGCTCAGACGATTGGTATAGCTGGAAAACCAAGTACGAATTTCCCAAGAATCAGAGAATTCAAGCTCGGCGCTTTTCGGGAGTTGATTTCCAGAATGCGGGAAAATGCTGAACCATGTTTTTTACCTCCGCGAGGTTGAAAGGCTTGAGGAGAAATGTTTTGGCGCCCAGGCGGTAGCATTTGGATAAATCGAGGACCCCGCTGAGTTCGCTGCAAATCACCAGGACACATTCGGAAGTTTCGGGCTGGGTATGGATCCATTCCATGAGTTTAAAACCGAGGTAGCCGCTCGGCTCCAGGTTTAAAAAAATTACCGAGGGCAAGGGATAAAGATTGCGGCTCCCGAAAGAGCCTTCACCCTTGAGGTAATTCATGGCTTCCAAAAAGGTTGCCACCCGGCAGGAAGGGTTATCAACACCGGCCCGCCGCAAAAGATTCAGCAAGATACCCGCCTGTTCGGGATCGGGTTCCACAATCAGGAGGTGCTGCAAAGAATTCTGAACGGACGCGGTGTTCACTTCCACTAACGGTTCAGATGTCACGGTGACAGCTCATTCCGGGATTTGCCCCGCGCAAGACGCGGATGGCCGTTGGCGCCACGCAGGACGTCAGATTGATTGGCAGAGCTGTTTGAATGGCGCATCACAGCGGAATATTTTCACATTCATGGAGGGGAAACTAATGGGGCAAGGACCCCACGTGCCAACGAAAATGCCCGGATACCGCGCAGTGAGGTCGAACTACGGGTTGAGGCGGTGGGAATGCCCACCGCCTGCCGACGTTAGAAATGAAGGGCGTATCCTATCAGGAGCGGAGGCGCCGTGAGCGTACTTGTTTGCTGGCAACGGGGGAGCGACGGCCACGGGTGGCCTTCATGATTTCCTGAGTCACCTCATTTTGAGTGGCCTCGGCGATAGGTTGGGACGGGGCGGACACGAACTCGATATCGTTCCCTTCATTCCAAGGGCCGCGGGCGTCAATTTCCCCGAGGTCTCCCTGGCCAGTGGAATCATTAAAAAATTGGTTCACGATCCCAGGAGTTGGAGGAATTTCACCGATCTGGAGAGGATCTTTTCCCAGGCTTTCAAGCGCCACCATGAAAGCCTTCATGTGAGTGATCTCACGGGTCATGAGAAATTGCAGGGCGTCCTTGGTGCCGGGGTCATCACAGAAATTGATGAGGCGTTCGTAAACGATTTTGGCGCGAGCTTCCGCGGCAATGTTGCTGCGCAGGTCGACATCTACTTCGCCTGTGATCTTCAGGTAGTCGGCGGTCCATGGATTGCCCATGGAGTTGCAAAGGGCGACACCGCCGCCACCGGCAATGGCAATCAGAGGGTCTGCTTCGGCAGCGGAGCGGTTCGTTTTCATGGGTTTGAGGTGCATACGGGCCAGGGTGCCAATAATTTCCAAGTGACTGAGCTCCTCGGTGCCTATGTCCATCAACAGATCCTTGCGAGCCGGATCTTCACAATTAAGACCCTGGATGGAGTACTGCATGGCCGCAGCGAGCTCGCCATTAGCACCCCCGAATTGCTCGAGGAGCATATTGCCGAACTTGGGGTCGGGCCGTCCGATACGGACAGTGTACATGAGTTTCTTGATATGATGGTACATAGGTTTTGATGGGTATGATCGATGTTTAACCGGTTTATTTCCCGCGTCTCGGAAATTAGGACGGGAAACCGGAAGGAACAATGAGGGGTGTTACTACCGAGGGGAGGCTAAGGGTTAAGGATGAATGACGAATGACCAGGTGGAAGGCGAAGGATGAAGGATGAAGGATGAATTTAAACCGGGACTTGACCACATTCGAGTTCGAGCCAAAACCTTGAGCCCTCACCGGGCTCGGATTCGACCCCGAACGAACCGTTCATGCGATGCATGGCTTTGGCGACAATGGCCAGACCAATACCAGTGCCGTCATATTGGCGGGGATCGCAGACGCGTTCGAAGATACCAAAAACTTTATCGCGAAATTCCGGGGCAATGCCAATGCCATTGTCTTCCACCCAAATTCGGGCCCTTTGGCGGCCGTCCGCGTGGGTTCCGGGACGGAGTTCCGTGCGAACCAGGACACTGGGTGAGACGTTAGGAGGGATGAACTTGGCGGCATTGTCCAGGAGGTTCTGAAGACACTGACGAAGCAACACCGGCGAGGCGAGCACGGAAATATTTTCGCACTGGAAGGTGACGACATTCGGGCGGCTGAGGATAGGCTGATCCTGGATGATTTCTCGGGCAAGAGGTTCCACGTCCACGGCGAGCATCCTGAGCGCCTCCTTGGAGATATGGCTATAGCGGAGGAGGTCGCGCGTGAGCTCGTCCATTTTATCAACCGAGCGCTTGATCTTATCGACAAAGACATTGGCCTCCGCAGGGAGTTTATGTCCATGATCCTCGATGAGAGCGCGAGCGTAGCCACCCAAAAAACGAATGGGAGCGCGCAGATCGTGGGCCACACTGTAGGTGAAGCTTTCCATTTCGTGGAGGCTTTCCCGGAGGCTGGTGGTGCGATCGGCTACTTCCTTTTCCAGGATTTCCGCATGGGCGAGCAGCTCGTTTTGGGCATCGTGCAAAGCCTTCTCGCGCGCAGCCCGGTCCAGCGCAATAGCGACATATTGAGAAATGGTCGAAAGAAAATCGATCTCTTCGGGAGCAAAAGATTCCTGCTTTGTTTTAACGACAGAGAGAGTTCCGAGCAGCCGATCACCGACCATCAACGGATGGGAAGCGCAAGCACGGGCGCCGATCTGCTTTAAGAGTTCAGCTTCGGGATCTTGGGACTGTTGAACGTTGTCGCTCACCAGTGGCTTCCTGGAGCTGGCGACGGCCCCACAGAAGTGCTGCCCCGTTTCAAGGTTGGCGAAAATTTGCGCTTGTTCCGGGGTGAGGCCGCCCGAGGTATGCAAGCGCATGGTCTTTTCTTCAGGATCGAGCAGGCAATCGAAATAAATTTCTGCGTTTACGACCCTGGGGAGGCGGGAGAATATTTCGTTGAGCAGGTGTTCGGGTTCCGTGGTTTTAAGGAGGTAAGCCAAAGACCAGGAAAGGAATTGGTCGCGCTCCTGTTGCTGGCGGAGAAGGGAGGTTTGCCAGACGCGCTCCGTGACATCCTCCAAGATCGTGATAGTGCCAACCGTTTCCCCGTTCGCGCTGAGGGGAGCGATGCGAGCCGTTTGCTGCATGCGGTCGAAATGGCTTTCCTTGACCGTGGAAGGCAAAGGCAAAAACCATCCGTGCAAAGCGGAAGAAATCAGCTGGACCTCGCCCTTGAGAGCCCGGCGGAAGATGTTCTCGGTGCGCGCGCAGTCGATTTGAGGAAAGACCTCCAGGATGGAGGTACCGATGATGTCGGCAGCTTTTAAACCGCTGTGTATTTCGAGCCAGCGGTTCCAGGTGCGAATACGCAGATCCTGATCGGTGATAAGGAGACCCTGGGGTGCCAAATCCTGCAACCAATTCAGGATGGCGGAGTTGAGGTCCGCTTCAGGGTTTGTTTCCGTGGCGAGGGCAGACATAAGGCGGTTAAAATTCGAGCTGCCGTTTTTCCCAGGATTCCAGTTCCCGCAGCAAAGCGGAAAGGGAGGTGATCCCAAGAATAATGACGAGATAGCCGCTGACGTTGCCCTGGCGGATAAAAAACTTGGTTTGAATCGTCAAGGCGTATTGGAGTTCCACGGAATTGACCGTAATGGAATTCAGGACGGTCTCGATTGAATCGACATGCAAACGTGGGACCGCAAAAGAAACCTGGACGTGAAGAAGATTGCCAAAAACCCCGAGGCAGGCATTTAAAACGATGTTGCCGACCTCGGTAAGAACCTCACGAGCTCCGCCATCGAGTGAGTTATTGAGGCTGGTTTCATTGGTCAGCAAATCATTGAGCATGCGGGCACCGGCCTGGTCCATGAGGAGCAATGCATTGCCGGCGACCGGACCGGAGAAAACCTGGTGGACGCTAGCCACTTCACCCTGGAGATCCGCCGACAAAACCGTAGCGACTTCCTGGATGGGGTGAATGGCGACCCTGGGGACCTGCAGAACAATGCGGTGACCGGTTAAATCGGAAAGAGCGCCGGCGGCCCGGGCGTAGCCAATATTGATGAGTTCGGTAACGGCGTCCGTCTGACTAGCGGTTAATTGCATGCGCCTTCTCCTTTTAAAGCTTCGTGGACAAACAGGAGGAGTTGCTCCCGGTTGATGGGTTTATTGACCAAGGCGTAAGCCCCGGCGGCCATGGCTTGCTCCTTTGTGGAACTCTGAATATCAGCCGTGGCCATGATGATGCGGACTTCGGGATTGAGGTCTTTAAATTTGGCAATCGCTTCGAGGCCAAACATTTTATCCATGACGTTGTCGAGAATCACCAGGTCGTGCGGGTGAAGATAGTACCTTTCCAGGGCCTGGACAGCATCAATGGCTTCCTCCACCTGGTAACCTGCGGTTTCCAGCATCTGGCGCATGGTCCGGCGGGCCAAACTGGAATCATCCACCAATAAAATTCTTTTCGTCATATTCGGTCCATAATGGCCTGAGCCATTTGATTCAAGGGTACGGCGGCATCGCTGAGCCCTGCTTCTACCACGGAACGTGGCATGCCGTAAATCACGCAACTTTCTTCCGCTTCGGTTAGAATATTGCCGCCCTGCGCTTTGATCCAGGCTGCCCCCTCCTGGCCATCTTTACCCATCCCGGTCATCACCACACCCAGCACCTTATCCCCATAAACGTCTCCCGCCGAACGAAAAAGCACATCAGCAGCAGGCCTGTGCAAGGAGTCCAAAGGCTGCAGGCTGAGTTGAGCTACGACCTGTTCCTTGCTATTTTTTCGTAAGACCAAGTGGCGTCCCGCTTGGGCCAAGATAGCACGACCGGGTTGAAGAGCCAAACCATCGGAAGCCTCCAATACTTCGATTTGCGATACTTCGTCGAGTTTTTTTGCAAACAAATTGGTGTAACCGACGGGCATGTGCAAGACGATCGCGATGGGGACGGGAAAATCAGGAGGCAATTGAGGCAACAGGTAGCGCAGGGCCTGCGGGCCACCGGTACTGATTGCGATGACAACCACCTCGATTTTACATTTAGTCTGCTTTTTCCATTCGTTAGGAGTTTGAACGGCTGGGGCTTCCACAAACCTTTGGACCGGAGCGTGGACAGCGGCCTTCACCTTTTCAACCAATTCGTCGCGGATGCGTTTCAGCTCATCGTTGGCCAAGGCGGTGGGTTTCTGCACAAAGTCAACTGCACCCGCCGCGAGGGCTTCGAGTCCTTTTTCGCCGTCTTCGGAAAGGACGCTTAACAAAAGAATCGGCAAAGGCCGACGGGCCATTTGTTCCTTCACGAAGCCGACGCCGTCGAGGAGAGGCATTACCAGGTCGCACGTCACGACATCCGGGTGGAGGGTTTCAACGAGTTCCAAGGCTTCAATACCATCACGGGCGGCACCGACCACCTCGATGTAGGGAGCGGTGGCGAGCATTTCGCGGACGACCTTTCGAACAAAGGCCGAGTCATCCACTACCAGCACCTTAATTATCTTCATGGGGTTTGAAAGAGACCTTTTCCTTTTCGAACATAGGCAAATGCAGAGCCGAGCTCCTGCAGCTCAAAGTCATTCGTGAGCTTGAGCAAAGATTCGGATGAGCCCACGAACAAGTGGCTGCCAGGTTCCATTCTGGCGGCAAACACTTGTAATGCGCGCCGGATGCTGTTTGGGGAAAAATAAATGAAAACATTCCGGCAAAAAACGATCGGGGAGGAGGCCAGATGCACGATTTCGGGCTCCTCCATCAGATTAGCGCGCTGGAAGCGGACGCGTCGTTGAATAGCCGGGCTGATTTGCCATCCGTCCGGCTTTTCCTCGAAATATTTGGAGCGCAACTCCGGAGGAAGAGTGCGAAAGGAGCGTTCGCGGTAAAGACCGCGCTGGGCCTTGACCAAAGCGGCCGGGCTGCCATCGCTGCCTACAATTTCCACCGGAAGGTGACCATGACCGGCCTCGATCAGGGCCATGGCGATGGTGTAGGGCTCCTCGCCAGTGGCACAAGCTGCACTCCAAATGCGCAGGGGACGAAGACGTTCCTGGAACCATTTGGCAACGAGAGTTTCAGCCAGGGTTTTAATCTGGTCTAATTCACGCCAAAAATACGTTTCCTGGACGGAAAGAGCGTCCATGACGGCCTGCCAATAGGCGCTGGTGATATCGGTATCCTTCAGTTGATAATAATAATCGATGTAGGAACGGCAACCCTGAGCCTGAGCAAGAGGAGTTATTTTATCCAGCATCACCTCAAGGCGAGCGGGGTCGAAGAATAAACCGAGCCGCTCATGGATCAGATCCCGGATCAAAATGGACAAACCCTCGTTCGGGGCCAGCAATGGTGTGCAACTCAAAATTTAAGTCCTTAATTCAACGGGAATTTATTTTTGAGCCCTCGGGTGTGCTCCATTTCGCAAGCGTGCCGGTTTTTTTCTGCGGCGAGCGCCCAGCGTTCGGGGTGCCGAGCCCCGGCTGCGAGTGGATTCTTCCATTTTTCGGACATTCCGAAGCAGGGCTTCCGCGACTTCCGCGGATTGCCGAACTCCGTCCGTATTCTCCCCTGCTACCTTACGTAGCTGG
>JAQGOV010000389.1 GCA_028293425.1 Verrucomicrobiales bacterium | reverse complement strand
ATTCAGCCTTTCAGCGCCTCGTGGCCAAAGGCAAGATCAAGGCCATCAAGAACTTTTACGAAACCGCTGTCACCCAGCCCCCGATCCCCGGCACGGTGCTGCTGTTTACCCCCCAGAAGCTGCGCTTCCAGGCACAAGGGGAGGGGAGTGCGCTGGGCGAGTTGCAGGATCCGGAGGAAAAGTTTTTGATCATCGACGGGCAGCATCGGCTCGCGGCGTTGCAGTTCTATGAACGCTCGCATCCAGATGAGGCCAAGTCCATTGCGGTGCCGTGCGTTATTTTTGATGGCAGGAGCGAGGACTTTGCCACCGAAATGTTCGTGATCATTAACTCCACCCCAACCCGCATCAATAAGAGCCACTTGGTGGATCTTTATGAGAAGGTTTCATGGGCGGAGCCGGACCGCCGGTTCGCGGCCCGGATCGTTGAGATGCTTTACAGTGCTTCGGACAGTCCCTTGCGTTATCGCATCAATCGTCTGGGCGGCCGGAGCAAGCAGGAGAAGTGGATTTTGCAGGCGGAGTTGTACAATGAAGTTCACCGCTGGGTGCGCCAAGCCTGGAAGAAAATTGAACCGGAAGAGGCGGATAAACGTGGTGCCGAACGGTATTATGGGATGGTTCGTGATTTTTTCAAAGCAGCCGCGGAGGTGTGGAGCGAAGCCTGGGGCAACGGTGCCTATATGGTTACCAAGCCGGTCACGTTGAAGGCCATGATTCGAGTGTGCGCTGATCTTTCTGCCCAGGATGGCGATGCGGAGGAAGGCCGTGTCAATCGCTGGAAGGAGAGGCTTGCGCCTTGGACTGAGCAGGCCCGTGAGTTCAAGAACGAAGGTTTCTACGAGCGGTTTCCGGCTAAGGGTCAAGTGGAGCGCGTGACTCGGATTTACCGGGAACTCGCCAAGCTGGCGGGGATCCAGACGCGCTCGACTGGGAAGCGGGCGCAAGAGTGATCGACACGCGGGCTCAATCGCAAGATGTTGACAATTGTATCATTTTTGGTACGTTTAAATGAAAACGGAGAGACCGCTCAGAGTGGTCTTTTATAAAACTCAGTCCGGTAATGAACCGGTTCGTGAATGGTTGAAGGACCTTCCGAGATCAGATTGCAAGATCGTCGGATCCGATATTCTAACCGCTCAGTATGCCAGGCCGATCGGGAAACCTTTGGTTGATAATCTGGGGGCAAGGTTTGTGGGAAATTCGTTCGCGGCTTGAGAACCGAATTGCGAGAACGCTTTTTGCCGTGATAGATAACGAGATTGTTTTGCTGCACGGTTTTATCAAAAAAACCAGAAAACCCCTCAACACGATCTGGAACTCGGAAGAAAGCGAAAAAATGAGTACCTCAACCGGTATGAAGAAGAAAAGGATCCATCGTGGGAGTGATTTTCGGGATTTTTTGGCAGAGGAAGGGATTTTGGAAGAAGTCGAAACCCGGGCCCTCAAGCAGGCGGTGGCACTTCAGGTCCGGCGTCTGCTGACAGAAAGGTCCCTCACGAAAGCGGCGATGGCCGGGCGCATGCATACGAGCCGCGCAGCTGTCGATCGCTTGCTGGACGCCTCGAATCCATCAATAACTTTCGCCACGCTTGGAAAAGCGGCTCGAGCTTTGGGGTGCAAAATCAAACTTGAGTTGGTTCCAAGCTAAACACCCAGATCAACTAGCCGAAGGGTTCGGAGTACAGTTAGGCTATGGTGCCACTGCACGCACTTATCTTTGTTCAGGCTTATCAGTGTCTCATTCTTCAAAGTTGTCCATTATTTCCCGCTTCTCATGTCTTCAATTCCAATTTAGGCTGTTCAGATGTTCACCCAACGGGCTGTTAGCCACAACCCCGCTTCTGGCAAGATGCGCGTAGCGCTTTGCGTGAATGAAACAGCTTACCTGAGCGTTTTATTAGTGGAAGGGGTAATGCTGCCTGGACCTTTTCCGCTTTAGCCCATGAAAAAGACACACGGACTTTGGAAAACTAGCTTTTTCGGTTGCCTGCTACTCACTGGTGGCTTGCTACAAGTTTCTGCGGCTGAGATAGATGCTTCAAAAATACCCGTCCCTGCGACCCGCAAAGTGGATTTTGCCAAGGACATTTTGCCATTGTTCAATGAGCGTTGCTCGGATTGCCATGGTGAAAAGAAGCAGAAATCGGGCTATCGCCTCGATGCCAAGGATATCGCCTATAAAGGAGGAGAGTCCGGCAAAGCGGCCATCGTTCCTGGAAAAAGCGTTGAAAGCCGCCTCATCCATCTTGTTGCTGGCCTGGAACAGGATGCGATCATGCCTCCCAAGGGCGAGAAACTGACGGCTGAGCAAATCGGCCTGCTGCGGGCGTGGATCGACCAGGGGGCGGATTGGCCCGAAGCTTACAGCAAGGCGTCCCCAAAGGAGCACTGGGCCTACGTGCCGCCTGTGAAGGCGGCCTTGCCCAAGGTCAAAGATACTAAATGGCCCGCCAATGAGGTGGACCATTTTATTCTGGCTCGCCTGGAAAAAGAAGGGCTTCAGCCTTCCACGGAAGCGGACAAGATCATTCTCCTTCGTCGGCTTTACCTGGACCTCCTCGGGCTTCCGCCGACCCCTGCGCAAATCGATGCCTTCCTGGCTGACAGCAGCAAAAACGCCTGGTCCAAACAGGTCGAGCAAGTGCTCAAGTCACCTCATTACGGCGAGAAGTGGGGCCGCCATTGGCTGGACGCGGCCCGTTACGCAGACAGCGATGGTTATGAGAAAGACATGTCTCGTGATGTGTGGCCTTATCGCGATTATGTGATCAACGCTTTGAACCGGGACCTCGGTTACAACCAGTTCGTCGTGGATCAAATCGCGGGCGATTTGCTGCCCAACCATAGCCAGGACCAGGTTGTGGCCACCGGGTTCCTGCGGAACTCCATGGTCAATATGGAAGGGGCCATTGATCCTGAACAGTTCCGCATGGAGGCGATGTTTGATCGGATGGAAGCCATTGGTAAAAGTGTGCTTGGGCTGACGATTCAATGCGCTCAATGCCACAACCATAAGTATGACCCCTTTTCGCAGGAGGAATACTACCGGTTGTTTGCCTACATCAACAATGATCATGAGGCCCGGCCCGCGGTTTACACACAGGAGGACCTTCTCAAGACTTCCAAACTCCGCAAACAGATGGCCGAGTTGGAAGGGCAACTCAAAAAGCGCGAACCTGATTGGGCAAAGAAAATGGAAGCTTGGGAGAAAGAAGCGGGGGAAAAACAACCAACCTGGCAAGTTGTGTGGCCGCTGGAGCACGTCGGAGAGAATGACCAACGTTATTACGAACTGAAGGATCAGTCCCTCCTGGCCGCGGGCTATGCCCCGACCAAAATGAACGCAACCTTCAGGGGCACGAATCAACTCTCCGGCATCACAGCCTTCCGGCTGGAACTGCTGACGGATCCCAACCTGCCTTTCGGGGGCCCAGGACGCAGTTTTATGGGCACTTGTGCTCTGACCGAGTTTGCGGTGGATGTGGCGGACGCCAAAAATCCCACAAACAAAACGAAGGTCAAAATCGTTTCGGCTACCGCGGATTACGATCAGCCGGAGTGCAAACTGGAAATGAATTTTTACGACAAAAGCACCAACAGCCGCTCTACCGGTCCAATCAAATTTGCCATCGATGGCAATGGAAATACCGCGTGGGGCATTGATGCCGGCCCCGGCCGCCGGAATGTGGATCGCAAGGCGGTGTTCGTTGCCGAGAAACCAGTCGGATACACCAATGGCACCATCCTATCATTTTACCTCAAGCAGAACCATGGTGGCTGGAACAGCGATGACCATATGAATAATAACCTCGGCCGGTTCCGCCTGAGCGTCACCACGAACGTCGGGCCAATCACGGCCGATCCGCTGCCGAAAAAGGTGCGGGATATTCTGGGCATTCCTAAGAGCAAACGGTCTCCTGAGCAACTCGCAGCCGTGTTTAGTTATTGGCGCACCACGGTTCCGGACTGGAAAGATACCAACGACAAAATCGAAGCGCTCTGGCAGCAATGGCCCAGCCCAAGCAGTTCTCTCACGCTCATGGCGCGCGAGGAGATGCGCGATACCCGGGTGCTGAAACGCGGCGATTGGCTTAAGCCGACAAAGCCGGTGACGGCTGGAGTTCCGGCCATTCTAAATCCACTTCCTCCCGACGCTCCGCCGACGCGTCTCACTTTCGCCAAATGGCTCGTGGATCGCAAAGCTCCGACGACTGCGCGAGTGATGGTAAACCGAGTCTGGCAGGCTTATTTTGGCAATGGTCTGGTGGACACACCTGAGGATTTTGGCGTGCGAGCTCCCGCGCCTTCCCATCCCGAACTCCTCGATTGGCTCGCAGTAGATTTCATGGACCATGGCTGGAGCCTGAAACGGCTGCACCGCCAAATTGTTCTCTCTGCGACCTATCGGCAGTCCTCGAAAATATCGCCCGAGCTTTACGAAAAGGATCAATACAATCGACTACTGGCACGTGGGCCGCGTTTCCGTGTGGAAGCAGAAGTGGTGCGGGACATCGCGTTGGCTGCCGCCGGGTTGCTCAACGAAAAGGTGGGAGGCCGCAGCGTTATGCCACCCGCTCCAGCGTTCCTTTTCCAGCCACCCGCGAGTTATGCTCCCTTCCCATGGAAAGATGAGGAAGGGACCGAAAAGTACCGGCGTGCGCTTTATACCTTCCGTCGCCGTTCCACTCCGTATCCGGCACTTCAGAATTTCGATGCTCCGAACGGGGATTTTGCCTGCGTCCGGCGTGTTCGTTCGAACACGCCTTTGCAGGCGCTCACGACGTTGAATGAGCCCCTGTTCGTGGAAGCAGCCCAAGCCCTTGCTCTAAAAACTCTTTCTGAAGCCGGGCAAACGGATTTGGACCGCGTGACTTATATTTTTCGCCGCTGCATTGGGCGCCAGCCATCCAAGGCAGAAGCCCAGGAGATTTTAAGTTTATTCGAAAAGCAAAAAGAACGTTTTGCGGAAGGCTGGCTGGATCCAAAGGAAGTAGGTTTTATCGAAGCCGGTAAAAAACCTGAATTCCCGAAAGGAACTTCCCCTACTCAATTGGCAGCTTGGACGATCGTTTCGCGCGTGGTGTTAAACCTGGACGAGACAATCACGAAAGAATAAGTGCTATGATTGTTAACGAGATTCAAAACGAATACCGGAAGTACATCACTCGCCGTTGGTTTTTCAGTCAGTGTGGCGTTGGGCTGGGCTCCATGGCGTTGGCTTCGTTGCTCGGTACGAACAAGGCCCTTGGTGCCGTGGTCGATAATCCGCTGTCGCCCAAGAAACCCCATTTTGCGCCCAAGGCCAAAAGGGTTATTTACCTGTTCATGGCAGGCGGTCCCAGCCATCTGGAGTTGTTCGATTACAAACCCGAACTGGCCAAATGGGATGGCAAACTGCCGCCAGAAGAACTCTTGAAAGGCTATCGCGCTGCGTTCATTAACCCAAACTCGACGCTCCTCGGTCCCAAATTCAAGTTCGCAAAACATGGCAAGTGCGGCGCGGAAATCTCCGAGTTGCTCCCTCATTTGTCCAAGGTTGCGGACGACATCGCGATCGTGAAGTCCATGAAGACGGACGCGTTTAACCACGCACCGGCGCAGATTTTTGCGAACACGGGCTCGCAACAGTTTGGGCGGCCGAGCCTCGGTGCCTGGACCACTTATGGTCTTGGCAGCGAGTCGCAGGATCTGCCTGCTTACGTCGTTTTCAGCACTGGCCAAAAAGGCACCAGCGGAGGCGCGTCCAATTGGGGTGCGGGATTTTTGCCCACGGTTTATGCGGGCGTTCCCTTCCGCACCAGCGGAGATCCGGTGCTCTTCCTCAAGAATCCACGTGGGTTCGATGACAAGACACAGCGTGACTCCCTGGACTCATTAAAGCGCCTAAACGAAATGCACCTGGCCGAAGTGGGTGACCCGGAGATCGCGTCCAGGATCAGCTCCTTCGAAATGGCTTATCGCATGCAGGGCGTGGCTCCAGAGGTGATGGACTTGAACAAGGAATCCAAGGAAACGCTGGAAATGTACGGTGCTGAACCTGGCAAATCTTCCTACGCGAATTGTTGTCTCCTCGCGCGTCGTCTTGTCGAGCGTGGCGTGCGTTTCGTGCAGATTTTTCACGAAGCGTGGGATCATCATGGCGGACTTGTCGGCGGTTTAAAGGATCAATGTGGCAAGACGGACAAACCCAGCGCCGCGCTGATCCAAGATCTGAAGCAACGCGGCTTGTTAGAAGATACGCTTGTTATCTGGGGCGGGGAGTTTGGCCGGACTCCGATGGTGCAGGGTGGCAACGATGGCCGGGATCATCATCCCAATGCGTTTACTGTCTGGCTGGCAGGCGGAGGCGCAAAACCCGGGCTGACGCTGGGCGAAACGGATGAGTTTGGGTTCAACGCCGCGAAAGACCCGGTGCATGTCCACGACTTGAATGCCACGATCCTGCGCCTGCTCGGCTTTGATCATACCAAGCTTACGTATCGCTTCCAGGGACGCGACTTCCGCCTGACTGATGTTCACGGTGAAGTCGTTTCAAAACTCCTCGCGTAAGTCGGTTTAGTTTTGGGCGACCGGCTTCGGCGTTTTGATGTAAAACTCGGCAATGCCTTTGGCGATTTGCCCCGCCACGCCTTCTTCTCCCGAGTTCGTCAGCACGATCACCGTGAGCTTCAAGTCCGGAAATTTTTGGAGGCTCGAGGAAAAACCGGAAGTTGCGCCGCCATGGCCAATGCAACGCGTGCCTTTGTAGTCGTCCAGCTTCCATCCAAAGCCATAAGTAAAAACTTGGCCATTTTTGAGCTTATAAGGACTCCACATTTGCTGGAGGCTGGAAGCTTTTAACAGCTTCCCGGATTCGAGAGCATAATTCCATTTCAAAAGGTCGAGCACCGTGGAAGCGATGGCGCCAGCGGCGAAGACATCGGTGAGATCGCCCTCGCGATTTACAATTTGGTTGCCATGCTTTTCGTAACCGCAAGCGCGGTTTCGAATGATTGTGTCCAGATCGCGGCTTTGGCTTGCCTTCATTCCCGCAGGTTGAAAAATCCGGTCCTGGAGGAGCTGCCAATAAGGCTTGCCCGCGACCTTCTCCACGATAAAGCCGAGGAGATTATAACCGGAATTACAGTAGGAAAATTTTGTGCCCGGTTCAAATTCCAGCGGATGCTTTCCGATGGCCTCCACGAAATGCGCGGAATTCAGGTGCTTCGAGCATTCAAAGCCGGGTAACCCCGTATAATTCTTAATGCCGGACGTATGTGTCAGCAGGTAGCGAACAGTGACATTCGTCCATTCCAGAGGGGCGTTGGTGAAATAGGCGGTTATCTTGTCATCCAGCCCCAGTTTTTTTTCCTCAGCCAGCATCATGATCAGAGTGGCTGTAAATTGTTTCGTGATAGAACCGATTTCGAAAACGGTCTCCTCGGTGACTGGAACCCCGAGTTCCAAATTTGCCTTCCCGTAAGCTTTCGTTTTCAGGAGTTTGCCATCACGAACGAGCGCCAGGGAAACGCCTGGAATGTGCCGTTGAGCCATCTGAGTCGTGATGTAATCATCAATCAGATCCGCCCGGGCGCAAAGCGCCGCCAGCCAGAAAATAAGGCAGGCCGTCCATCTTTTTGCTTTCCTCATAAACACTGTTTCATGCTGAACCAACTTATCGCGACAAACCACACTATACTGACGGAAAATCCAAGCCGTTTCTTCCACAAATCTTCCGATAGGCGGTTTCTGGACGTTTTTGCAGACAGAAATATTTGCAGAAATTTCGTTGCACTGGCTTAATGGGTTCATGCCACCAGAGTTCGTTTCCTCTCGCCGGCGCTTCATCCAAGCCGCGACCTTCGGGACGGCGGCGCTCACCATGCCGAGCGTATGGTGTTTCGGCGCTGAAGGAATGTCCTTTTCCGATCTCCCGCAGGGGAATGCGCCTGCTCCAGTGCCCTTCGCGCATTTCCCTTCCCGGCTGCACGCTTTTGTCTGGCGTAATTGGGAACTGGTGCCGGTGGAACGAATGGCAAAGACGATCGGCGCGAAGGTTGGGGACGTCCTGGCAATGGGAGGCTCAATGGGCCTGCGCAAACCGAGAGCTGTCACTTCCGATCAGTGGCGTCGGTCCTATATCACAATCATTCGACGGAATTGGCACCTGCTTTCCTATGAGCAGTTGCTCGTGCTTCTGGATTGGCCTGCGGAACGACTGGTCTACACCCTCCGCGAGGACGATTTTCTCTTCATCAAACTCGGGAGTCACAAGCCCAAGTGCAAACCCTTGAGGTTTGTTGCCCCGGATGCTGAAACCGCCGCCAAAGCCAAGTCGCTTGCGCAGACACTCAAAACAGAGTTTCCAAACGGACTGATCAATCCACGCGAACCCCTCTTTCAGTTCATCCACGATCTGGAAAAAGTCCCGCCGCGCACCAGTCCTGCAGCGAGCCGTTTTTCCCCGAAATTTTGCTACTCCTACTACGCCCTTTATGGGGATGCTCTCCTTGACCCTGAAATAGAGCCCTATTCTTCAGGCTATTTGCGCCATTTGGCCACAAAGGGAGTCGACGGTGTTTGGCTCCAGGGCCTGCTTTCGAAACTGGCGCCGTTTCCCTGGGATGCCAAATTAAGCCAAGGCCAGGAGAAGCGTTTGGAGAATCTGGCCGCCTTGGTTCGAAAAGCCCGCCAGGAGGGCATTGGCGTTTACCTTTATTTGAACGAACCACGGTCCATGCCGCTCGCGTTCTTTAAATCCCATCCTGAACTGAAAGGCACCGCGGAAGGTGACCACGCAACTCTGTGCACTAGCGTGCCAGAGGTCCAGAATTGGTTGAGGGATTCAATGAAGCACATTTGCAAAACAGTCCCTGACCTGGCGGGGTTCTTCACCATCACCGCTTCCGAAAACCTGACCAACTGCTGGTCTCATAGTGGTGGAAAGGGCTGTCCCCGCTGTGCCAAACGCCAGCCTGCAGAGGTGATTGCGGAATTTACTACACTTCTTTTTGAAGGAATAGCGCAGGGCGCCAGCCATCAACAATTACTCGCGTGGGATTGGGGCTGGGCTGATGACTGGGCTCCCGGAATTATTGGGCGGCTGCCCAAGGGGGTTTCTCTGATGAGCGTCAGTGAGTGGAGCCTGCCTATTGAACGGGGCGGGGTAAAAACCGCGGTGGGCGAATATTCCATTTCTTCGATAGGGCCGGGCCCTCGCGCTAAAAGGCATTGGAAGCTGGCCAAGGAACATGGCCTCCGCGTGGTGGCGAAAATACAAGCTAACAACACCTGGGAACTTTCCGCCGTTCCCTACATTCCTGCGGTGGCAAATGTCGCTCGTCACGCTGCCAATTTATTGAAAGAGGATGTCGATGGACTGATGCTTGGCTGGACTCTCGGGGGCTATCCTTCACCGAACTTGGAAGTGATCGCTGAAATGTCGCGCAAGGACAACAAGGCACCCATCACACCCGAAGAAGCTCTTCTGCGAGTAGCCGAAAACCAATTCGGCGCTAAACTCGCTCCGCGGGTGGTTGAAGCCTGGCAGGATTGGAGTGAAGCCTTCAAAGAATTTCCTTATCATATTGGAGTGGTTTACACGGCCCCCCTGCAGATGGGGCCGGCTAATCTGTTATGGCAAACCCCAACTGGTTACGCAGCCACCATGGTTGGCATCCCTTATGATGACCTGAATGGCTGGCGTTCCGTTTACCCGGCCCAGATCTTTATCCAACAATTGGAAATGGTGGCGGAGGGTTTCGATTCGGGTGTGAAGAAACTGAAAACCGCGGCCGACACATTTCGGGTCTCCCGCAAAGAGCGTGGCCGCCTCGATGCCGAACTGCGGGTAGCGGAAGCTGCAGCTCTGCATTTTCGGAGCGTCGCAACGCAGGCGAGGTTTGTTCTCGCCCGTGCGCAATTAGGCAAAGCCAAAAGCGCTGAAGAAGCGGTTCCGGCTATCCGCTCACTTGAGCAGGTTCTCCTCAGCGAAATTCGCGACGCTCGGCGGCTGTATCAGATTCAGTGCGAGGACAGCCGCATCGGATTTGAAGCATCGAACCATTACTACTACGTGCCCCTGGATCTGGTTGAAAAAATCATCAACTGCCATGACCTTTTGGAAAGCTGGGTTTCTGCTGAACGCAAAAAATGGAACGTATGAGGTTGGCCACTCTTCTCTGCATCGTATTGCCCGCACTGCTCGCAAACCTTTGCCCAGCGGCCCTGCGCACGATTGAGCCGCGCCGATTTCACCTGGGCGCAGCCGGCAACCCTGAATACGATATTTTCGCCAGCCAACCCTTGGACGGGCAGCGATTGGACGTCAAGTTCAAGGGTCAGCCAAATGCATCGGAAGCAACTCTATTCCTGTGGCAGGATGATGTGAAGCAGGATTGGAACGTGGAACTGAACGGTCGGAAAATCGGCAAGTTGTTCACGATGGAAGCTTCCTTGATTCATACGCTGCGTGTGCCCTCAGGAACCTTGCGTGACGGCGAGAATGTGCTTTCGATTTTGCCTCCAAAGGAAGTGGATGATATTTTCGTAGGCGAAATTCGCATTGCTGACACTCCTGTTAGGCAATCGCTCACCCAGGCTCATTTGGATGTGCAGGTGACGAGCCCGGAACAAAAGGTTGGATTGCCTTGCCGTTTGACCATCGTGGATCAACAGGGTGCCCTGGTCGCCTTGCAAGCAACTCCGAGCCCGAATATCGCCGCCCGGCCCGGGGTTGTTTATACGGGCAATGGCCGCGCCAGCATCGGCTTGTTGCCGGGCACCTACACCATTTATGCCACACGAGGATTTGAATTTGGCCTGGCCAGCAACACCGTTTCGATTGGCCCGAACGAGACTAAAGCGGTTCAACTGAGCCTCTCGCGTGAAGTGCAGACACCCGGGTTAGTAGCCTGTGATACGCATGTGCACACTTTTTCTCTTAGCCGTCATGGTGATGCCACCTTGCAGGAACGTGCTGTGACCCTGGCAGGGGAGGGGATCGAATTACCGATCGCAACCGACCACAATATCTTTTCCGATCTTTCTGCTCCTTCCATTGAAACGGGGGTGCGGGCCTGGCTCACGCCCGTCACAGGGGATGAAGTCACTACCAAAACGGCCCACTTTAATGTTTTTCCCATCCGCTTGGGCAGCAAAGTGCCGGACGAAAAAACGGAACCGTGGCCCGCGCTGCTGAAAGCGATACGCTCTACTCCTGGCGTTGAAGTAGTAGTCCTTAATCATCCGCTGAATATCCACAATGGTTTTCAACCCTTTGCTCCAACGAACTTCAATCGTGTGACCGGGGACAGCCTGCGCGTTCTGGACTTTGATTTTGATGCCATGGAGCTGGTAAACAGCAGCGCCTTGCAAACCGAGTTCATGGGAGTTTTTGAGGGCTGGTTTGCTTTGTTGAATGCCGGCCACAAAATCACTGGGGTTGGATCAAGCGATGGACACGACGTAAGCCGCTACATTATTGGCCAGGGGCGCACCTATATTACCTGTCCGGACAATCGTCCGGACCGGATCGATATTGCGCAAGCATGTAAAAATCTGAAAGCGGGACGCGCCCTCATCAGCATGGGGTTGCTCACCGATATAACGGTGAATGGCCGCTATCATGTTGGTGACCTAGCGACTCATTTAGGCGATCAACTCGAAGTCAGCGTCGTGGTGCAAGGCCCCAGCTGGATCAGTGCGGACAAAGTGGAGTTGTTTGCCAACGGACATAAAGTCAGGGAGGAAAAAATCAAACCCTCCAGCTCTGTCGAAAAGGCACGCGTGATCTGGAAAATTCCGCCCCCCCGTCATGATCAATATCTAGTGGCTATTGCAACCGGTCCCGGGGTTTCCGCACCTTACTGGGCCATTCCCCGGCCTTACCAACCTGCCGCTAAAATCTGGAAGCCTCTCGTGATTGGTGCGACGAATCCTATTTGGATCGATGGAGATGGAGATAAAAAGTTCACCCCAGCTCGCGCTTACGCAGCCAGTGTGGTCGACCGAACCTTGGAAAAACCTGAACAACTTCTGCGGGACCTGGAAGCGTACGATGAAGCCGTCGCTGCTCAGGCTGCGGGTCTCTGGCAAAAAGCCGGAAAGGATGTCCGCGAGGCGCATTTTCAAAACTTGCTTAAAAATGCCCCGCAGCGCGTGCGCGTTGGATTCTCCGCTTTTGCCCAATCTCTGCCGTGAAGCCTACAAAGATCCACTTTGACCCTTGGCATTCCTGCACCCGTGCCTTACATATGTCAACACGCGATGAAGACCCTTTTTGTGGCATTGTTGATCGGCATGAATCTGCTCTGGGCAGGTTCCTACGCCATCTTCAAGGTCCTCGGGGAGCACATTGATTCGGGCAGCATTGCAACGATCCGCTTTGCCATTGCCGCCCTTTGCCTGATCGCTGCGTGGCCCTGGCTTCCCGGTAAAGGTCCGCAGGCCCGGGAATGGCTTCGCGTTTTCGCCATGGGGGTCATTGTTTTCTGCATTGCCCCGCGTTTGCAGGTAGAGGCGGTTCATCTTGGAAAGGCAGGGGATACCTCATTGCTGATGGCTTTGGATCCGTTGCTGACTGCTTTTGCCGCTGCGTTGTTTCTGCGCGAAAAAGTTCCTGCCCGCCGGTGGTGGGGTTGTGGAGTCGGGATGCTCGGAGTGGTTTTGCTTTCCAGGATTTGGCAGGGGGACATGCCCCTCAAAGGATTGCTCGCCAATACACTCTTCATACTCTCCATGGTTTGCGAAACCTTCTATTCCGTGATAGGCAAGCCGCTGCTTGAAAAAAGCAATCCCATGAAGCTGGTTGGAGCGGCCTTGGTTTCCGGCACTGTCGTTAATGTTTGCATTGAACTTGGCAAGCCTGGCGCGAATGCATTTCAAGCGGTTCAAACGATGCCACTTTCAGCGTGGATGTGGCTAATTTATCTGGCGGTGGTGTGCACCGTGGTCGGTTACACCCTTTGGTTTCTCGTGATTCGTGAAACGGAAGTGAACATCGCCGGGCTCACTGTGCTCATGCAACCCATGGCCGGTTGGCTGCTTTCCGTTTTCTGGCTGAAAGAGTCGTTTCATTCCGGTCAATTCTGGGGGGCTGCGGCTATTGTTGCGGGTTTGGCGATTGGTTTAACGCGCGGCTCGACCTCAAAATCAGAAACTCTCCGCCCTGTGCCCCTCCCGCTCCAGGTGGTGGCAAAAGACTAACCCGGTCGCGCTTCAATAATTACCATGCTCTTCCGCTATCTTTCAAATCTCACGACTGGCCGACTAGTTCTATGGTGTTACTTCATCTGGTACTTGGTGGTCCTCGTCCGCTATTTTGACCCGAGTCCCCGGCTTTGGCTGACATCGTTGGGCTTAAGTTTGATCATTGGGATTGCCCTTTATATTAGCACCACGGCAGGTTCAGCCAAAAAGGTAAGGCTCGAACCGTGGCCCACATTCAGGCTCTTTCTGATGCCCTTTTGCGTCTCCAGTTTTGCCGCGCTGGTTAAGGGGAAGGATTTCATCCTTATCTTTTCTCCCAAGATTGGGGAAATCCTCATGGCAGCCGGATTGTGCCTCTGCCTCTGCCTGCTCGTCTTCCTTTTAAAACGTGTTTCACGGTTGCGCCAAACCACGAACCTGGCAGTTGCCTCAGAACCGCGCAAAGTTTAAAAAGGCCTTGGAGCTGCCGATCCCCGGGTTAAATGACATTGACTGGCTATAACTTTGACTAATGCCTCTGCTTCAGGAGGGCCTGGTGCGTTCTGTCATCTTGCATGGGATGGTCCACAATCCCCCATCCGTGATTAGCTTTCATAAAAAGAAGCGTTTTTTTGAATCTTTTCTTTTCATTTCGAATGTAACGCGCTATAAGAGGTTTTGTAACCAACTACACACGCAGATGAAGTCATTGGCTTGGCATTGGCATGCCTGTATGCGCGCAGCCAGATGTGTTTCTACGTGGGTATAAAAGTAGTAAAATGCGGAAAATCGGGCTTGTACCATGAAAAAGCTGACTCTGTCTCTTTTGGTCTTCTTAGCGACCCTCGCCGCCTCGCAAGCTGCTGAGCTCTTTCCTACCAATTCAACCTGGAAATACCTCAAGGGAACGGCCGAAGCATCTTCCCCGGACGTGAATGCCTGGAAAAATATCGGGTTTGATGACTCCGCCTGGGCGACGGGCCAAGCGCCGCTTTATTACGATACTACCAGTGACGCCAACTCCTACACGGGAAACACGGTGCTGACGGACATGAACGGCTTATATACTTGCATTTTCATGCGCCGCACTTTCGTCATCACCAATTTGGCGGAAATCGTTCAGCTCAAATTGGAAGCAGTTTCCGATGACGGTTTCGTGGCTGCGGTGAATGGAACGGAAATCCACCGATTTAATATGCCTGCTGGCCAGCTTTACATTACAAACACCGCCTCAGGTGCGCTTGGCGAGCCGGTCCCTTTTCAAATAGTTACCAACAATAATCCCGCCAGCTTCCTCGTCCTCGGAACAAACGTGATTTCCGTGATGGCCTTTAACTCAGCGCTTTCAGGCAGTTCCGATTTCACCATCGACTTACGTCTTACTTCGATTTCCCCTGATTCAACCCCGCCAACCCTGAGCAATTTTACTCCTTCCTCGGGAAGCACCGTCGGCAGCTTCACCCAGTTGTCGGTCGGCTTCAGTGAGCCCGTTACTGGCGTGGATGCATCGGACCTGTTGGTGAATGGCGTTCCTGCAACCGGCGTTACCGGGGCCGGCAGCGCGTATACATTCACTTTTCCCCAGCCACCCTACGGACCAATCCAAATCACTTGGGCCAACGGTCATGGCATTGTGGATGCAGGTTATCCAACTCCTAATAATTTTAATGAAACGCTTCCTGGCAGCAAGGCCCAGTACTCGCTGGTTGACCAGACCCCTCCTTCCATCATTGCCTACAGCCCGTTCCCTGGGGCCACAATCACCAATTTGGATAAAATCGATGTTACTTTCAGCGAAGCCGTGACCGGTGTGAATGCGTCGGACCTGTTGGTGAATGGCTCCGCTGCCACGGGTGTTACGGCGCTCCCTGGAAATAAATACTCCTTCACTTTCCCCGCAGCCCCTCAGGGCAATATTACCGTGGCATGGGCTGTTGGGCACGGCATTCAGGATCTTGCCATTCCGGCCAATAGCTTCCCCGGCGGCGACTGGACCTACATTGTGGACCGCACCGCCGCTTCAACCGGGGTACGCATTAGTGAGTTTCTCGCTTCGAACACATCTGGCCTCCGGGACGAAGATAACCAAAACGAGGACTGGATCGAACTTTATAATTACTCAACGAACAACATCAACCTCGCCGGCTGGTCCTTGACGGATGATCCGGCCAATCCTGCTAAATGGATTTTCACCCCGGCCATTCTGGCTCCCAATTCCTACCTGATTGTTTTTGCTTCCGGCAAGGATCGGATTCCGACGATCGCTCCCAAAACCAACTTCCACACCAACTTTAAAATCAGCAACACGGGCGGTTATCTGGGTCTTTATAACTCGGCGGATCCTCGCCAGGTCCAATCCGCGTTCAACTACCCGCTCCAGCGAGCGAATTATTCATACGGACCAGATACCGATGGCAATTTGCGCTACTTCCAGCCTCCCACTCCGCGGGCTGCCAACGGCACCAGTTCCATCAGCAACATCGTCGGCGATGTTCACTTCAGCGTGAAACGCGGCTTTTACAACGCTCCTTTCACGCTCGAAATCACGTGCGATGACCCTACCGCAACCATCCGTTATACCCTGAACGGCAGTGCTCCGTCGAATACCGTTGGCACAGTCTACACCGGCCCTTTGACCGTGACGAATACTTCCACCATCCGCGCTTCCGCTTTCAAAACGGGAGCCTTGGCTGCGGATAGCGTCACGCACACCTATATTTTTACGGCGGACGTCATCACTCAAAAGGACGAGACTCCTCCGGGACCCGGTTGGCCGGCGGAACGCAAGGCGACCGGGAGTGGTCAGGTTTTCGACTACGGCATGGATCCGAATATTGTGAACTTGCCCTCTGTAAAACCCACTATTCAGGATGATCTGAAGTCAATCCCGTCCTATTCGATCGTGATGGATTTAAATGATTTGTTTGCTCCAGCTACCGGAATTTATGCAAATCCTGGCGGGGACACGATCGCCTGGGAGCGTCCCGGTTCCATCGAGTTGATTTATCCCGAAGGTGATGGGGGATTCCAAATCAATGGCGGCGTCCGCATCCGCGGTGGCTTCAGTCGCAGCGCGGACAATCCCAAGCACGCCTTTCGGTTTTTCTTCCGCCAGGAATATGGGGAAGGAACCTTGAATTATCCTGCATTCCCGTATCCGGATTATGGGCCAAAAGCGGCCGACCAATTCAACAAGTATGATTTGCGTACCCTCCAAAACTACTCTTGGAGCTTTCAGAATGACCCCCGCATGGTTTGCGTGCGTGACGTTTTCAGCCGCGATGCGTCCCTCAAGATGGGCCAGGCTAGCTCACATGGCAATTTCTATCATCTTTACGTCAATGGCGCCTATTGGGGCTTGTATAATACGGACGAACGCCCCGAAGCCAATTTCGGAGCTCATTATTATGGTGGCGATCAGAATAATTACGACACGATTAAAGTCTCTCCAGACGATGGCTATATTATTTACGCCACCGACGGTAACATGGCCGCCTGGAGTAATCTTTGGTTCCAGGCTGTGTCGGGCTTGGCCACCGATGCTGCTTACGAGAAGGTCCAGGGAAATAATCCCGATGGGACTCCTAACCCAGCTTACGATAACCTGATCGATGTAGATAACCTCATTGATTATATGCTCGTGATTTATTGGGGTGGCAACCTGGATGCTCCCATCTCGAACTTCCTAAGTAACAACAGCCCTAATAACTGGTTCGGCTTCCGCGACCGCAGCGGAACCAATGGCGGCTTTCGCTTTGTGGCTCATGATTCTGAGCATACTCTGCTGAACGTCAACGAAGACCGGACTGGCCCCTATACGGCGGGTGCTCCTTCCAATGGCGGCCTGCTCAAAAGCAGCCCTCAATATGTTTACCAGCAGATGTGGGGGAATGCCGAGCTGCGGATGCGTTCAGCCGACCATATCCAGAAGGCTTGCTTTAACGGTGGCCCGCTGAGTCCTCAAGGAGCCAAGGAGTTGCTCATCGTTCGGAGCAATGAAATTTATCAGGCCATTAATGCGGAGGCTGCGCGCTGGGGCGATGCCAAGCGCGAACCTCCGTTTAATCGCACCGATTGGCAGAATGCATATAGCACGGTTTTGAACACTTTCGTGCCTGGCCGCACAGATGTGCTCCTTGGCCAAATGCGCCGTCAAGGCCTCTATCCGACCAACAATGCTCCTATTTTCAGCCAATTTGGCGGGCTGGTTCCTGGCGGATACAGCCTCAGTATCAGCAATCCAAATCCCGATGGCATTATCTATTATACATTGGACGGAACCGATCCTCGGAAACGTGGGGGTGCGGTTTCTCAGACTGCTTCCAGCTACTCCGGCCCAATCATCCTGAACAGCAGCGTGACTGTGAAGGCGCGTGTGCAAACCCTTGGCAACACCTGGAGCGCTCTAGTGGAAGCCAAGTTCTTTGTTTCCCAGGACTTTACCAAATTGGTCGTGAGCGAAATCATGTATAATCCTCCGAAGTTTGGCACCAATAACGGTGACCTTTATGAGTTTCTGGAGTTGAAGAACTCGGGCACTAAGGTACTTGATCTCGGTGGTCTGAGCTTTACCGATGGTATTACCTTTACATTCACGAACGGCACCTCGCTGGCTCCGGGACAATTCTTTGTCCTGGCCCGCGCTACCAACATCTTCTCCAAATACCCGAGCTTGATCGTCAACGGGTTTTATGGCGGAGCATTGAACAATAATGGTGAAAAAATCACCATCAGCCATCCGCTGGGCACTCCGGTCGTTTCTTTTACCTATGCCGACACTGCTCCCTGGCCCGTGGCTCCGGATGGTCTTGGTTTCTCGCTTGTGCCCGTGAATCCTAATTCGAATCAGGATGCGAATGAGGCCGTGAACTGGCGTGCCAGTGCTTCGGCCGGGGGATCCCCTGGCGCGGACGATCCCACTCCGGAAATTCCTATCGTTTATATTAACGAAGTGCTCACCCACTCGGTTACGACCATTGATAAAGTGGAATTGTTTAACCCTAATAACTTTGCTGTGGACGTTGGCGGATGGTTCCTGACGGACGACAATGGCCAGCCCATGAAATACCGCATCCCCGACCACACGACGATTGCGCCTCTGGGCTATTCGGTTGTTGATGAGAATCAGTTTGGCACCAACGCCAACGCTCTTGGTACTAATGGCTTTAGTTTCTCCAGCAGCGGCGAGCAGGTTTATCTCTTCTCCGGCGATGCCAACACAAACCTGACCGGCTTCACCCATGGGTTTTCGTTTGACGCCGCCGATCCAGATGTATCGTTCGGCCGCTATATTAACAGCCAGGGCGCGGAGCAGTTCCCCGCCCAAATCAGCAGCACTTTCGGCAACGCGAACGCAGGCCCGCGCGTTGGCCCTGTGGTGATCAACGAAGTCAATTACCACCCTGGTTTCGGCTTCGACGAGTTTGTTGAGCTTCGAAACATCACTGGTGCCGACGTTCCTCTGTTTGATCCTGCCAACCCGGCCAGGACATGGAAAATTGGGGGATTAGGTTACCAGTTCCCTCAGGGAACCGTTATTCCAGCCAATGGTTTCCTGGTAGTGGCGGGCATCTCCTCCGCTACCTTCCGGACCAAGTACAATGTGTCGGCGAATGTCGAAGTTCAAGGGCCCTTTACGGGAGTGCTTCAGGATAACGGCGAGACACTCGTTCTTCAGAAGCCTGAAACTCCCCCTGGAACTAATGGCATCCACTACATCACGGTCGATGCTGTGCGCTATAACGACAAAGCTCCCTGGCCTGTCTCTGCCGCTGGAGCTGGACCTTCGCTTCAACGGTTGAACCCCATAGTCTACGGGAATGATCCAAATAATTGGTTCGCCTCCGGTATTACTCCGGGTCGCACCAATGTTTTCAACAGCGCACCCACCGTCAGCATCTCGACCCCGACAAACAACAGCACCATTGTGATTCCGGCCGCGCTGATTCTCCAGGCTGCCGCCTCGGACGTGGACGGAAGTATCCTTAACGTAGAGTATTTCCAAAACGGGGTCAAAATTGGCGAATCTGCCGTGTTTCCCTACACCCTCGCTGTTTCGAACCTTTCCGAAGGGGTCTACAGCTTTTCTGCTCGCGCAATCGATAGTGGGTTCTCAGTCACTGAATCGGCTCCCATTACTGTCAATGTTCGATTCCCTGGCACAGGGAACGGCACCGGCTTGGTCGGTGAATATTGGAGCAACAACGGCTCCGGGAATCCCTTTACCGCTCCTCCAACGCTGACCAGGCTTGATCCTACGATCAACTTTGATTGGGGTACTACTTCTCCAGATCCGTTGATCAGCGTGGACACTTTCTCCGCTCGTTGGACCGGAACTATCCAACCGCGTTACACCGATACGTACGTCTTTTATCCATCCTCGGACGATGGTGAGCGGCTTTACATCAATAACGTGCGCATCCTGGACTCCTGGATCGATCAGGGCACAACCGAGCATCCATCAACTCCGATTTACATGATTGCTGGCCAAAACTACTCGATCAAAATGGAGTTTTACGAAAATGGCGGCGGTGCTGCCGCTCAGTTGCGTTGGGGCGCCTCGTTCCTGCCGAAAGAGATCGTGCCTACCAGCCAGCTTTTCCCGGTCGGGCTGCCTGTCATTGTTAATCAATTTACCAACCAATTCTTCGCCGCCGTCGGGAGCAACTTTGTGCTCAGCTCACCTCTACTCGGCGCCAGCCCGTTCAGCGTGAACTGGTTTTCGAACGGCGTCCCTTTTGCCTCGTTTCCGAGTATCCCAACCAATGGTATTACTAGTATCACGCTCACCAATGTGCAAATGGCCAACGCCGGGCAGTATTATTTCGTGGTGAGCAACGTGTTCGGGTCTGTAACCAGCCTGGTGGCCAATGTAACTGTTGGTGCTCCCGTAGCCATTACCAGTGTCTTGCCTTCGTCGCAGACCGTTCAGGAGGGAACAGACGTCGGCTTCGCTGTCGGTGTTTCAGGAACTCCCCCCTTCACTTATATCTGGACCCGTGGAACGTTCCCAGGCGGAAACTTCGTTACGAATGTTAGCAGCTTCCCCAATGATTCCATTCTCCTGCCGTCCATCTCTTACACCAACAACGGAGCAACCTATCGTGTGACCGTGAGTAATCCTTATGGGCCAGCGGTGACATCCTCCGGAACCATCAACGTTCTGTTTGCTCCAAAAATTGTGACGGTGCCGACCAACCTTTTTGTCGGGGTGGGCAGTAATTTTACGGTCACTGCTTCCGCAACCGCCAACCCGGCTCCGACCTATTTCTGGTATTTTAACAATACCAACTTGGTTCTCGCCGGGACCAACCGGTTTACGCTTTCCAATGCGGTCCCGGCCAGTGCTGGAACGTACTCCGTCGTCGCAAGTAACACTTTCGGTCGTACCACCGGCTTGGTGGCAAATGTGACGATCGGATACAGCCCGTTCGTCACTGTTCAACCGGATCCGGTGTACAACATTCTTCAGGGCACCACTGCCAACATAAGTCTGTCTGTGACAGGCTCATTCCCGATGGGTGCCCAGTTGCGTCGTTCAGGCGTTGCAGTTGCAACAACCTCGGTCAGCGGGAACAATGTTACCATCAGTCTCCCCAATATTCAAATAAGTCAGGCAAACAGTGCTTATACCGTGAAGCTGACAAACGACTTCAACCGGTCTGGTGTCATCACCCCGGCTTTCACCATCAATGTGGTTTTTCCTCCTTCATTCGCGAAGCAGCCAGCCAACGCAAATGTGGCTTTTGGTGCCACGGCGAGCTTTACTGCCATCGCCGTCGGCAATCCGGCGCCATCCTTCCAATGGTACTTCAATCAAACCAACCTGATTGTCGGCGCAACCAACGTCACTTTGGGTACCAACACTTCGCTCGATATCACCAATGCCCAGGCTGCTAATAGCGGCCTCTACTCGGTGGTCGCGTCGAACATCTTCGGTGTTGCCACCAGTGCAGTCGCAACCTTGAACTTGCCTCTGCCTCCTCAAATTGTTGTCCAGCCGCAAAGCCTCGTGGTGGCTGCTGGCTCTAATGTTGTCTTGCGCGTGACTGCCACTGGCAACCCCACGTTGCGCTATCAATGGCAATTCAATGGGACCAACCTCGGCGGCTCCTTGACGAGCCCGAACCTGCTGATCGCCAATGTTCAGCCATCCATCAATGAGGGGACGTATGCGGTCGTCATCACCAACACACTTGGCCAGGTGATGAGCGATACCATTACTTTGGTCGTCGACTCCGATGGCGATGGAGTGCCGGATTCCCAGGAAATTCAGGCTGGCACGGACCCGAATAACCCGAACTCGCTTCTCAAGATCTCAACGGCTGCTGTAGCGAATAACGGTGGTGCCATCCTCCAATTCGTTGCTGCATCGAACAAATCCTATACTCTTCTGTCAAGGGCAACCGTCAACGCAGGAACCTGGGTTGGCCTCACAAACATCGCCCCAGCCGCTGTGGATAGGACAATTACCATCACGAATGCTCCTCCGGTCGGTGTGAATCGGTTCTACCGCATCGTTACTCCACAGTTGCCATAATTTGCCGATATTGCAGAATGTGGGAGTCGCAAAAATTCCCACATTCTCATTTGGCGTTTTGGCGAAAATGTTGTATTTAGATTTTGTGAAATCGTCATTGAACCTCCTTGGCAGATCTCTACGTACATCCGCCACTTTCGGACTTCTTCTGGGTTTTCTTGCGTTGTCCTGTGCTCGGGCGGAGGTTGTGCTGAACGAAATCATGGCCAGCAACGGCAGTTCCGTCCCTAACGGAGTGGATTTTCCGGACTGGGTTGAAATTTATAATCCGGGACCAACCACCGCCAATATTGGGGGCTATGGTTTAACCGACACGGTTACGAACGCGTTCAAATACAGGTTCCCATCTCCCACACAGATTCCGGCGGGGAAGTATCTGATTATATGGTGCGATAATAACACTAATTCGCCTGGCATGCATTCTGGTTTTTCTTTCAAGCAGTCCGGTGAAACAATCACTCTTTATAATGGGTCCGGGCTCACCGTTGATTCCGTCCAATTCGGCCCCCAAATTACTGACATGACGATTGGCAGGATTCCCAATGGCAGCGGTCCATGGACGCTTACTAAGCCGACGCCGGACTTGGCCAACGCGGCAGCTCCCCTTGGCAACGTCATGAAGCTTCGCATCAATGAATGGATGGCTCTTGAATTCAAATCGGATGGCGTGACGTTAAAGCCGGATTGGTTTGAGGTTTATAACCCCGACACCAACGTCGTTGCGATGAGTGGGATAGTTTTTACGGATTCAACCAATGCTCCGCCTGCCACCAACCAGCCATTGATTAATCTCTACTTTATTCCCGCCCGTGGTTTCTACCAGTTCTTCGCCGATGACAAGATCTCCTATAACAACGTCAATTTTAAGCTGAGCAGCACCACTGGAGACCAAATCTCCATGTATGCCAGCAATAAAACCACATTGATCCACAAAGTAGTCTTTGGGGCTCAAACGGCCAATACCAGCCAGGGTTTGATTCCCGATGGCAACACGAACAATATTATCTTTTTTCGGAGCAATCAGCCCAGCCCTGCAGCCAGTAATTTTCTTCCCATCACCAACGTCGTTGTGAGTGAATTCCTGACTCATACGGACGATCCGTGGGAAGATGCGATCGAACTGCTGAACATCTCCTCCTCTCCTGCTGATATCAGTTACTTTTGGCTGAGCAATTCGCCTGACGAGCCTCAAAAGTACCGGATTCCTGCTGGGACAATTATTCCACCCGGCGGGCGTAAAGTCTTTTATGAATACCGGCCGCCTGATGGTGTTACGGCGGTTTGCAACAATAATATGGGGCCGGGCTTTAATACGAGCGGTTTGGGGGATACACCTTGTTTCACCTTGAACTCGGCCCATGGCGACCAGCTTTATATCCATTCCGGTGATGCGAGCGGAAACCTGACAGGTTCCCGCAAGGGCTTGGACTTTGGTGCTGCTGACCACGGATTTTCGTTTGGCCGATACGTCACCAGCGATGGAAACGTGGATTATCCGATTATGAGTTCCAATACTTTCGGAGTGGACAATCCAACCAGCCGTGCCCAATTCCGTACTGGGACTGGCCTGCCGAATGCCTATCCCAGGGTTGGCCCAATTGTCATCAACGAGGTCATGTACCATCCTCCCAATATCTACACAACGAATTTGTCGACAATCATTACCAACGACGATTCAGTAAATGAATTTATTGAGCTTCACAACATTACGGCTACCAACGTTTTCCTGCATCATCCCGTGGAGACAACGAACACGTGGAAACTCGATGATGCCGTGACCTTTGTTTTTCCTCCGGGTGCCTTGATACCTGCGAATGGGTTCCTGCTCGTGGTCAACTTCAGCCCGGCGACTAACGCGGATCTTTTGGTCGCATTCAAAAATCTTTACGGCATTCCCAGCAGTTTTACAAATATCTACGGGCCTTATGGCGGCAAGCTTCAGAATTCCGGCGCCAGCATTAAGCTCTACAAACCCGATTTTGTACAGGATGCATCCCATCCCGATGCGGGATTTCTCCCATACGTTCTCATGGATAAAGTGAGCTACTCAGACTCGGGTGCATGGCCTACGGCTGCAGATGGCCAGGGAGCCTCACTCCAGCGGCGTCATCGCGCTGAATATGGGAATGACCCAATCAATTGGTTCGCTCAAGGCCCCACGCCTGGCCGGACAAATAACTTCGTGGGACCACTTCGCGCTTCCTCGATCGTGCGGGGTCCGGGTACCCAGACCGCGCTTGGCTTTCAAGCGCTCCAGGGCCAGAGTTATGTGGTCGAATATAAAGATTCCCTCTCCGCCGTGGTTTGGAACACCTTGGTAAACGTTCCTCCGCAAACTCAAACTACTACCTACATCGCACGAGATTTTGGCTTTAGCCCGACTGGCAACCGCTTCTACCGGATCAGCACCCCTACGTATCCTTGATGCCGGTGGAAGGGCAGCAGAATCATCGGAAGCGGATGAGGACAGAATCAGTGCCGAACGAATACCTGCGGCTCTGCTGTTTTAAACCGCGGAAGCCTTTAGGAGAGTTCCTTGCTTCCCACGTTTCCTTTGCTCTGAATCGCTGCCACAATCGTATCCACGCTTTGCAGCACCTCTTTCGCGGCGGCGGGATCTGGAATCTTGAGTCCAAAATGCTTGTCAAGCGCTACCACCAATTGTAACGCGTCGACCGAATCCAAACCTAAGCTTCCTGGCCCGAAGAGCGGTTGGTCATCGCCAATCTCCTCAGCCGTTACCTGCAGCATCAGGTTTTCCACCATCATTGCTTTGATGCGCTGTTTGATTGCGTTTGCGTCTTCCATTTATAAAATTCCACCGTCTATTTTCAAAACTGAGCCTGTAATGTATGCAGCCTCGGGACAAGCCAGAAATCGCACCGCCGCCGCCACCTCTTCTGGCTTTCCGAACCGCCGCATGGGGATCCGCATGGCCGTGGCTTTGCGTTCCTCCGGGTTCATGCCCGCGAGCGCGTCCGTTTCAATATAGCCCGGGCAGACAGCATTCACAGTGATTCCTATGCGGGCGACCTCTTTGGCCAGCGATTGGGTCAAAGCCACTGCGCCCGCCTTTGCCGCTGCGTAGTTCGTTTGACCTGCTGGAGCCAGTAGTGCGCTCAGGGATGCGATATTCACAATTCTGCCATGCTTTTGCGAGATCATCAGCGGCAGAACCGCCTGGGATCCATGAAAAATGGAATCGAGATTGGTCGCGAGGACCTGTGTCCATGCTTCAAGCGGCATGGTTGCGAGCAAACTATCGTGATGACTCCCAGCATTGTTCACAAGCACGTCCAACCGCTGGTGAACTGACTGAATCTCCGCCACCGCTCGTTTCCAGGACTCCGGTTGAATCACATCCAAATCCAAGCACCGGACTTGCTCGGGAAACTCCCTGGCGAGCTGGTCCGATTTTTCCCGCCGGCTCCGCACCCCAAGCCACACCATGTTCGAACTGGCTTCTTTGACAAAATCTCTCGCGATAGCCTGGCCAAGTCCGCCATTGGCTCCGGTCACAAGTATGACTCGTGAACTCATAAATCGGCAGAACTCCCATGTGAAAAACAGGCCCCAATTACCTGTTGATTGCATCCTGCCACGCTGACCAGGCACTTGCCGCTTTTCTGCTCTGCCAATCGCTGGATGCCCGCCACGGATTGCCATGCTGTTGCGGCGGTCAATCCCTCCCCGAAAATTTTCTTCGGAGCAATTCGTTTTCCGGGCCAGTTTTGCCAGGCCCGGATTTCCGGCGCGTCAAGGGCAGCCAAACCCTGCGTGCTTTCACATAAAATATCTTCTCCGGTGCCCTCGGGAAGTTCCGCCCGCATTCGTTTGGCCGCCGAAAGCCGAGTTTCGTAATTTATGAACGAGAACGAATCGGTCACGCCCTCCAACTCCACGGAACTCTCCGGAGCTTCGCCTGTTTTCAGGTAAACCGCCCCGGAACCCTCGCTCAGCACGAACTCTCGCTGAAAATGTCGAAACGCATCCGCCGTAATCCAATCGCACTCCTCAGCCCCGATCACCAAGCATCCATCTGCTTCACCATTGACTAGCCATTGCCCCGCCAAGGCCAAGCCTTGGACGAACGTTCCCGGGTCACCGACCATGGTGTAGCTCAGCCCAGTCGCTCCCAGCAAAGCCGATAAATGGCTGCAGGGAGCATTGAAAACCGTTTCAGGAAAGACCAGCGGACTGGCCGTGCTGGGGTCCTTCAAGGTCTCATCGTAAAACCGCTTGGAATAATTCACGCAGCCGGACATCACGCATAAAACAATGCCCAGGCGAAGCGTTCCCGCAGCAACCGCTGGGGCGTCTGTTCCCAATGCTTCCAGGGCTGCTCCGACAACAAAATGGCTGATAGGGCTCGAGCGCCGTAAACGAGCCTGGGCCAGAAAAGCTGGCCTTGGTGCAGGCGCTGGAACCCGGCGAACGAATACGCCTCGGTCCCAGCCCGGACGCGATAATTCAGAAACGGGCATCGTTGTCTCGCCTTGCAGTGCATGGCGTAGCGCCTCCACTCCCCAGCCAGCCGGAGACACCGCGCCGAGGCCACATACGAAAACGGAACTCACACCCACCTCCTGAAAACCAGGGTGGCATTTGAACCACCAAAACCAAAGGAGTTGCTCAACGCATGCTCCACCCGTGCGTCCCTGGATTCAGTGACCAACCCGAATTGAACCGCAGGGTCAGGGGTTTCCAAGGTTTTCATTGGGGGCAACCACTGCTCTCTTAACGCCATTAAGCAAATAACCGCCTCCACCGCGCCGGCCGCGCCCAGCAAGTGGCCAATGCTCGCCTTCGTCGAACTCACCCGCATGTTTCCTGCCTGTGTTCCAGCCCAGCGGTTAATCGCGGACGCTTCCGCGCTGTCATTCAATGGGGTTCCCGTGCCATGCGCATTGATGTAACCGATCTGCTCAGGGCCTACCTGCGCGCTGGCGCAGGCCTTCTGCATGGATGCGAGCGCTGCATCTCCAGCGGGATGGGGTTGGGTTAGATGATGGCAATCCGTGGCTGCTCCGTAACCAGCCACCTCTCCCAAGATGACCGCTCCGCGCTGCTGTGCATGTTCCAACGTTTCCAAAGCCAGCACCGCTGCTCCTTCGCCCAAGGCCAGGCCATTCCGTTGTGCATCAAAAGGCCGGCATTCCGTGGGTGAGAGGGCTTGGAGGGAGTCGAAGCCTGCAAACACAAGCTGACTTAACCCATCATATCCGCCAGCCAGGACGCACTCCGCCTGACGAAACCGGACGAGCGAAAAAGCGTGTCCAATCGCATTGGAGCCTGAAGCACAGGCATTGGCGAGGATTGTGATCGGCCCATGAAAGCCCAAAGCCCGTCCCACCATTTGCCCCTGGAGTTGGGCCTGGTATTGCATCACCCGGGTTGGCTGCCGTCGATGCTGCCGCGGCGTGGCGATCGCCTGTCGATAATAAGTCTCTCCCTCGCTCATTCCTCCGCTGGTCGTCCCCAGCACGAAAGGCAGATTTTCGGAAGGCAACAAACCCGCCTCGTGCCATGCCTCATGAGTGGCCAAAAGCAGCATCCGCGTAGCGCGGTCCAGCCGGCTTTTCTCTCGAGAATTCAACCGGGTCTGGGGCAGCTCCGAGGGGAGTTGCACTTCGCCGGCCATTTGGACTCGCTGCCGGGCCGTGTCAAAAAGGGTGACTTTCTGAAACGCTCTCGTTCCATTCCGGAAACCCAGTGCATTTGTTTTCCAGCCCGTTCCCAGAGCAGTCACGATTCCTGCTCCGGTAATGACGACCCGGGCAGGAGGAGTAAAATGCTTAGCAGGAGGAAATAACACAGCTCAATTCAAACAATAATCCCTTCAGATTAAAAACGATCCTCCTCTCCGTCAAATGGTTCCTTGGCCCGCAAAAGCGCTTTCATGGCCCGGTTTCGATCTCAGGGTTTTCCTGGGGACCGCAGCCGGTCCAATTTTTCCAAGTTGTCCCAAATGACTTGCTTACGTATGATGCGTGAAATGACGATAAATTTAGCGATGATGAAACGCAGCTTGATCCTCCTTGCTTTGGGCGCTCTTGCCCTCAGCCGTGCAGCCTTGGCCGGCGAACCTACCGCATTTGAACTGGTCAAAGAAGGCAATGACCATGTCGGCCGCGACGCTCGCGGGCGTGTTGTGCAAATTCGCTCCGAAAAGTCTGTTGGCACCCTCGTCCCGAACATCTGGTACGTGGTTTATTATGACCCGGATGCTACGGCCATGGCTAGCGAAGTTAAGTTCGCTGCCGGTAAAAAAGTGGCTGTAAAGCGCCCAACTCGGCTTCTGGAGCCTATTTCCGGCGCTCACAAACAACTCGATGCCACCAAATTCAAGGTGGATTCTGATAAAGTAATAGAAATTGCTAAAAACGAGCCACTTCTGAAGAATCTTACACTCACGGCCTCTCAGCTCACGCTGGAAGGTTTTGGTGATGTTCGCCAGCCGGTTTGGAAAATTCGCCTTTGGGCTGCCAAGCTCCGCAAACCCAGCGACACGGTGGACATCGGCGACCTTTACATCTCCACTGAAGACGGCAACATTGTAAAAAATGATTTGAAGATTAACCGCGTAGACTAAGCCTCTGCGCCTTTTGTGAATGCCCCGCCGACAGCCAAATACGACTACGATGTAGTTGTCATAGGCGGGGCGTTGTCTGGCGCGGCTACAGCCATCCAAATCCTGCACAGCCAGCCGGATCTTCGGTTGTTGATCATTGAGAAATCCGGTGTCTTTACGCGCAGGGTAGGGGAGGCGACTGTCGAAATCAGCGCCTACTTCCTCAGCCGGGTCATCGGCCTCACTCAATACCTCAATGATGCGCATCTCGTAAAACAGGGGATGCGTTTTTGGTTCGCCAACAATCAAACTCATTCGTTGGAGGATTCCAGCGAAATTGGCGGGCGCTACATGGCCCGCGTGCCTGCCTACCAGGTCGACCGCGCTCTCCTGGACGAAGAGGTGCTCCGCCGTGCGGTGGCTTTGGGTGCGGAACTCTGGCGTCCCGCGTCCGTGGGCAAGGTGGAGTTGAACTCCGGCGGTTCACAAGTCGTTGCCGTGCGCCGCGGGGAAAACTCCCTGTCCATTTCCACACGGTGGGTGATCGACGCTTCCGGTCTGGCTGCGCTGCTCTCCCGTCAAAACGGGTGGTGGCATGCCAATACCGAGCATCCCACCACGGCTGTTTGGGCGCGGTGGAGGAATGTGAAAGACTGGGACAGCCTTGAACTCGCTCAGAAATTTCCCAAGTGGTCCATGGACTGTCATGGTGTGCGCAACACTGCTACCAATCATTTTGTTGGGAACGGGTGGTGGGCCTGGTGCATTCCGTTAAAGGGTGGCGACGTCAGCGTGGGCATTGTTTTTGACCAGCGCATGGTTGAGTTCCCAGAGGAAGGCTCAGTGGGCGATCGCCTGAAAACCTTTCTTTGCCAGCATGCCGTTGGCCGGGAAATTATGAGCGATGCAGAATGGGTCGAAGGCGACGTTCATTGGCGCAAAAACCTTCCCTATTACAGCAGTCGTTACGCGGGCGACGGTTACGCCATTGTTGGAGATGCCGGCGCCTTCATTGACCCGTTCTACAGTCCCGGCATGGATTGGGTCTCGTTTACCAGTGTTGCCTCCGCGGAACTGATTTTGGCGCAGCTTCGCGGTGAGCCCATTACAAACCTGGTGGACAAGCATAACCGCGACTTTGTTCGCGCCCATGAGCGTTGGTTTGAAGCTGTTTACAAGGACAAATACTTTTTCATGGGCGACTACGACCTCATGCGTCTCGCTTTCCTTTTAGACCTTGGCCTTTACTACATCGGGGTTGCTTCCCAACCGTTTAAGCGCGGCCGGCTGGCTCTCAAGGAGCCGGTTTTTTCAACCCCACCATCTGTTCCTTTTTATCACTTGATGCGTACTTACGCTCGGAGGCTTGCGGCCATGGGGCAATCACGGCGTCAACGTGGAGTCTGGGGCCGCCATAATCATGGCCGCCGTTTTCTTTTTGGTGGCTACACCTTCGCGGGTAAAAGTTCGTTGCCCATTCTGCAGGCGCTTGTGGGGTGGGGAATACTCGAACTCTCAGAAGGCTGGCGGACCTGGTTTGGCCAAAAGGTGGAACCATCATTAGCCGAGTTTAAAGAGAAGAAAACGATTTCCAAAACGGCCGAGCATCCAGCGGCTGCCCATTGATCCCTCAACTCTCTTGAGCCACTAAAACGTGCTTCCCGGACTCGCCTAGACCGCCGTTACTTCCGCTGGTTGCGCATGGCCGAGATTAGAACGGGTTTCTCTCTCGGCATAAAAGGCTGCCAGACTCTGATTGGCAGGACTCAATCCTTCAGCGGCAATCGCAGAAAGAATCCTCTCCTCCGTCATGATGAACCGCTCCCGTTTGTAGAGCACGTAGTCCTGCCGGATCTCGGAGGGCGTCATATTAATGGTCACCAGATTCGCCCCGGTCCGCAAACCGCGACGATAGCCTTTTGCCGGTTCCGCGAGGTTCAAAGCACTTACCGCGGGGATTACCCAGTCCGGCCGCATCAGCCGCAGGAGAGCCATGCAATTAAGTGTCAGGTCAATGTCCCCTGTCTTTTCAGCGGACAGCGGAGTAGCTTCACCGGGGATGAAAGGACTCACGCTGCACCCCGCGAGCGGAAGCTGGCGTGCTAACTCGAGATTGGCGGCCAGCATCGGAATCGTTTGACCTGGCAACCCAGCGATAAAACCTGAACTGACGTTCCACCCGGTTTGAGCCAGCAGGCGAATATGCTCGATGCGTTCCTTGAGCGTGCCTGGCGATTCCATGCGTTCATACATGGGCGCGTCTGCCAGTTCGAATTTAATGATATACGTCGTGGCACCGGCCTCCTGCAACTCCTGATAAAGCTTCGGGTTCAGAGAACCCAGGCAAACGCTCACGCCAAGGTTGGTTTCCCGCCGCAAAATTTTAATAAGAGGGAGCACCACTTCTCTTACTGCCACTGGGTCTTCGCCGGTCTGAATATTGATATCCGTAATACTGTTAGGCCGGTGATGCAGGATTAAATCCGCAATTTGATCTACCTTGGCCCGAAAGCGATGCAATCCTTCGTTCGCCCGGCGCATGCCGCAATACGCGCAATTTTCGCGGCAATAATTGGATACTTCCACGACTCCCCGGAGAAACACCTTTCGGCCGAAGCTAGCTTGGGTTGCTGCGCTCGCTTTCTGGTGCAAAAGCTCCTGCGCACGGCCCCGCACCTGAAACAACTCGGCGCTCAATCGAACTGGTTCCTGCATTTCATTCCTAGTAAAGGGTTTTCATGGATTCTAATCAAACCATTTTCTTTGGGGGAAAGCCCCCCCCCTCTTGGCTGAGAGGAACCAACAGGCGAGGCCAACGTTCCACAAAAGGCACGCACTTTAGGTTGCTTTGAGGGGGCCTCCTCATCTCTTAATTGAAAGACCTAAACGTAAATTGTCGTGGCTCTCAAACTGCGTCACGTTCGCCTGCCGGACCAAAACCAACAAAACCAGCGCCATGTGTCCCTTATCGGATGGATTTTGCTTTCCTCCTCACGGTAAATTACCTCGATCGGCACAAAATCGACATTTAACCCCGCCTTTAGAAAAGCAAGCACTACCTCTGATTCGATTTCAAAATGGTCAGTGTGCAATTCCAGCCGTGACCAGGCTTCCAAGCGCATCATCCGGAAGCCGCATTGAGAATCGGGTATGGGAAAACCTGCTGCCCGCGAAAGCTTCCGGCTCATCCATTGGTTTACGCTCCTGCGGAGCCACGGCATGCCCGTTGGCTGCGCCATGCGGTTTCCGACAATTAGATCCACATCCCCTCGCGCGGCACGGGTAAGGAAGCGCGAAATGTCTCCCGGCGCATGCTGGCCGTCACCATCCATGCTTAAAACCCATGGAATTCCCCCTTCCCAAGCCGCGCGCCAGCCTGCTTTGAGAGCGGCCCCCTTGCCACGCGATCTCTCAAAACGTAAAACTGTTGCTCCCGCCTTCCGGGCCAACTCAGATGATTTATCCATTGATCCATCATCGATGACCCAAACCGCCGGCAACACCTTCCTGACCTCCTGAACCAAAGGCCCAACGCTTTCCGCCTCGTTCAGGCAGGGAATCACGACGGCGCATCGGGAAGACCATTCCATTCTTCAAAACGGTAGGGGAAACAATCGAATGTCCCAAGCACTTTATGGGAACTGCCAGATCGGGACCGGGATTCACCTGGTATTGTTAATTTCTGGCTCCTTCCTGTCTTTTCTTTTCAGATTGCCCTCCGCAGCATGCTCCATATTCTGGTGCGGTTATGAAACGAACGATTGGAATTTTATTCGGGCTTATTGTTTCGGTTTTCACCGGCGTTGCCGCTGATGCTCCCCTGCAGCAGATGGTCGACATGACAGCATCCGCCAACAAAACCGCCAGCCTCTGGAAAAACAAGGCGATTGATTATCTCATCGAGCACGGCCCAGCCTTGTTCGGGGCAGTGGTCGTGATGGTGGTTGGCTGGATGGCAGGAGGCTGGGTCCGAAAACTGGTGGATGGAAAGCTGGAGAAAAAGAATCTCGAGCCTCCTGTGCGCACCCTGATTGGCAGGGTTGTACAGGTGTGCATTCTCGGGTTTACCACCGTGATTGCCCTCGACACGCTCGGCTTCAAGATGACCAGCTTGATTGCGGGAATTTCCGTCGCCGGTGTCGGTGTCGGCTTGGCCATGCAAGGAATGCTTGGGAATTTCTTTGCCGGACTCCTCATTATTTTTACCAAGCCTTTTCGGGTTGGCGAATATATCGAAATCGCCGGCGTGCACGGCCAGGTTCAGAATATTGAGCTATTCTCCACCCTCCTGACGCATTCGGATCGCTCCAAGGTCATCATCCCCAATCGGAAGATCATTGGCGAAATTCTGCACAATTACGGCACCATCCGCCAATTGGATCTTTCAGTGAGTGTCTCCTACGGGGCCAATATTCCTGAGACTCTGGCTGTGGTTCGCGATATCCTCCGCGAAAACAAACGCGTGCTCAAGGAATTCACTCCGGGCGTGGGCGTGAGCATGCTCGCGGACTCCTCCATCTGCATCGCCATCAAACCATGGGTTACCATTCAGGACTACGGCGCAGCTGGTCCAGAGATTTACCAGGACCTAATCGAGCGCTTCCGCGGCAAAAATATTGAAATTCCTTTCCCGCAGCGCGAGATCCGTGTCGTCAACGGCAGCCATAATGGCACGAAGATCGGTATCTAAGTCCCCGTCTTAAACAAAAAGCCTGTGCGAGCTGACGAGCCCGCGCAGGCTTTTGATTTTCGAAGCCTGAGAATCCTACCAGATCTTCGCCCTGGATTCCGGCGCTCTCCACATCGGCGCGTCCGCGGTGATGCCGAAGGCATCATAAAACTCCTGCAGGTTTACATTGGCTCCAATCGCGCGGAATTGCCCTGGTGAATGGGGATCAACCGTAATCCGCCGGCGAAGCTCAGCTTCACGCCAATTCGTTCGCCAAAGTTGGGAGATCGACAGAAAGAACCGCTGTTCCGGAGTGAATCCGTCGATGTTTTTCCGCTTGGAAGGATCCTTGGCCAAGGCTCTTTGCAGCGCCTCATAGGCGATACTCGCTCCACCCAGGTCCGCAATATTTTCACCGAGCGTTAATTTGCCGTTCACCTTCAGGCCGGGCAAAGCTTCGTAGCTGCTGTATTGATCCACTACCTTTTGGGCGCGGGCATCAAATTCCTTCGCGTCCTTCTCGGACCACCATTCGTTTAAGTTGCCATCTGCGTCAAATTGTCGGCCCTTGTCATCGTAACCGTGCGTAATCTCATGTCCGATCACCATCCCAATGGCTCCGTAGTTGACCGCGTCATCCGCCTTTACGTCAAAGAAGGGCGGCTGAAGGATGCCAGCCGGGAAGACAATTTCATTTTGAGAACCGTTAAAATAGGCGTTCACGGTTTGCGGCGTCATGTGCCATTCAGTTTTGTCCACTGGCTTGCCGACACGCACTATTTCACGATGGCTTTCGAAGATCGCCGCTCGCTGCACGTTGCCCAGGTAATCATTCCGGCGCAATTTGACCTTGGAATAGTCCCTGAAAACGTCCGGGTATCCGACCTTCTGCGTAAATCGGTTAAACTTCGCCAACGCTTTCTGTCGCGTTTCCTCGGACATCCAATCCAGCTTGGCCAGCCGGTCCTGAAATACTTCCCGCAAGTTCCCGATCAGCTCGTTCATCCGGGTCTTCGCCTCGGGCGGGAAATGTTTCTCCACGAAAAGCTGTCCAAGCGCTTCCCCGATGGTCCCGTCAATGGTGTGCGCCGCTCGCTGCCAGCGAGGCTCCTGTTCGATCTGGCCACGCAACTTTGTCCCATAAAATGCGAAGCTCTCCTGCTCGACTTCCTCGTGGAGATAAGGCGCGGTGCTCCGCAGCAGGTGCCAGCGCAGGTATACTTTCCAATCTGAAATCGGGCGCTCCTTCAGCATCTTGTCCACCGTCTTGAAAAAATCAGGCTGGCCCACGATCAACGTCTCCATCTCGGGCGCGCCGGTCTCCTCTAAGTAGGCATTCCACGAGGAAGCGCTGTTCGTCGATGCAAATTGGGCTACTTTAAATTTATTGTAGTTTAAGGTCGGATCACGCATCTCAACCCGCGTCCGGCTCGCCTGGGCCAGCGCCGTTTCAATCTCCAACACAATGCCCGCATGGGCTGCGGCCTCGGTCGGGGACTTGCCAATCAGGCGGAACATTTTCGTGACATGCTCGCGGTAGTCTTCCCGCTGCTTCGTGAATTCATCCTTTAAGTAATAATCCCGGTCCGGCAGGCCCAGACCGCCCTGGCTCAGATGAAAAGCATAGATCCCGCTGTTTTTTGCATCTGGGGACACCCCGGCGCCAAACAACCCGCTGATCCCGCGCTGGTGGAAACTCGCCAGCAGTTCGAAAAGAGCTTGGGCGGAATTCACTCGGCTAATCCGTTTTAGGTCCATTAGGATCGGCTTGAATTTCAGCTTTTCCAGCCGGTTCGTGTCCATTGCTGAAACAAAAAAGTCGCCTACCTCGCGTTTCGGTGACTTTGCCGGGCCTGAGGTATCCGCCGCGCTCGATTCGAGAATGTTTCGAATCAGCATCCAGTTCCGCTCCTGCAATTCCTCAAATCCGCTCCAGCGTGATTTATCGGAAGGGACCGGGTTATTCTTCAACCAGGTTCCAGCCGCGAAATGATAAAAGTCCTGTTTCGGATCTATGGACTTGTCCATATTTTCCGCTGAAAACCGAGGAATCTTGGGTTCCTCCGCCGAGGTATTCCAAGCCGAGGCCAAAGCTCCTCCAGTCGCCGCTGCCGCAATCATTAATATTTGTAATCGATTCACAGGCGCGTAATAGAGCGCATTCCTCAATGAACCTCAAGCATGACTGAAGCTGGAGCTCTGGAAAATAATCGTGAAGGTTTCAGAAGAATACTGCTCCCCACCCGGCCAATGCATCGCCCGCGGAATGCACCGACCGCCTGAGTCCTGTTAATTCAAAAGCTGGCCCTCAACTGGGCCACGCTTGCTGTTCCCGTTGTCCCAAGCTGATGGATCACGATCGACGCTGCCTGATTGGCCAATTCCAGTGCCTCCCTGAGCTCCGCGCCTGCTGCCAGGGACGCTGTTAAATTTGCTGTTACCGAATCGCCAGCCCCAACAATATCGATTTCCCCTCGCACTGGCAGAGCAAAGACGTGCTCGGCCTTTCCATCAGGTCTCGCCCCACAAATTCCTTTCTCGGCCAACGTCACAAAAACCATATGCCCCAGCTCTTTGGCTAGTTTTCCGCTGACTTCACGGACGCTGCCAATATCCGCCTTTATGCCTGACCCGGTCAAAGCGGACAATTCAGCCTGGTTCATCTTGAAACACACGCGCGGATAGCCCTTCAGCCCGCGGCGGCTATCCGCCAAGATCAAAAGCTCAGGCTGCGCCTTTGCGATATGGCCGATGGCCTCTAGAACCATGTGCGTCACCACCCCGGTCTCCGCAACATCCACTTGATCCATTAAAATGATTGCGTCCACCCTCTGTGCCAGCTCCTGCACCCCACGCACGATTTCTTCCTGCACAGTCATGGGAGTCTTAGACCAGTTTTTGCTATCAAGGCGCGACAATTCCTCAGGTGCTTTTCCAGGATGCATCAGCAGCGGCTTGCAATAGGTGAACGTCCTTCGTTCCGACGTCGACAAAAAGAAATCCAGTTTGACGCCCCTTCGTTCCAGCAGCGCACGCCGCAATTCAAAACCTTCGCCATCCTCGCCGCAAAAACCAACGGGATAAATTTCTCCAACCCCCAACGCAGCCAGGTTATTCAGGATCGTCCCCGCCGCTCCCGGTTGCGAACGCACCCGCACAACATTATGCACCGGCAACCCTGTCTCTATGGAAGTCTCCTGCCGCACGGGATCAATCTCCAAGTAACGATCCAGGCAAACGTCCCCGACCACCGCCACCCGAAGCAACGGATACCGAGCAGTAATCGCTTCAAACCGTTCCGAATTCATCCGTTCCCAGTTCCTGAATCACGCTTCAGTCTCGCCACAAGGTTCTGCAAAAAAACTACGTTATCCACCTGCAAATAGTGCATCGACCCGCCCATCCGTGAGAAGCTCTTGCAGAATCTCAGATAATACGCCGGATTATCCTTCGGCGGTTCACCCTTCGACCAATCCCAATTCCCGCCGTCCTGCAGGTCCACCACAAAAATATGATGATCCTTCACAATCGGCCGGCCCGCTTGCAGCCGCAGATTATTCACGCAACTCAGGCTCTTCTCGAATACCTGCGGGGCCATGATTGCCGAGCCTACCGACATCACTACCCCTCCATCAAGACCTTCCACCGCCGAACCGAATAATCGGAAGTCGACCGTTGCCGCACGCCCAATCGCCGCGCCATTAAACAACGGATGGTTCGAGATGATGTCGTAACCAATCCCGGGATGAACGGTCATCGGGATCTGATGCCGAAATGCATTCCCAAAAATCGAAGTCTGCTTCCACGGGTGGTTTACTTCAATGCGGCCGGCCGGCAAACCGTGTTCCCGCATCGCCAGCAGCAACTCTGCCCGGGCAGGTGCAAGCGGATGGGCCGGTTCTGCCCGCAAAGCCTTTTCCAAATCTTCCGGCTGCGGCAACGTCGTTCCGTCTTCTTGGATAAAACGACCGAGAGAAACTCCATAACCTTCCGAACGCACCCCCCCCATCAGCAAGGCCAGGTGAATGTTCCGCCCTGTTTCATCCCACGTGCCGAATGTCCCTGTCGCCACGTTTTGCTCCACGCTCTCTGTGGACCAATTTTGGAAAGCGAACTCCCAATCGTGAATGGATCCGGCACCATTGGTCCCGAGGTGAGTGATCCAACCTTGCGCCATTAATCGCTCCACCAGGGCGGACGCACCGTTTTTTACCAAGTGCGCTCCATACAGGAACATGACGCTCGCTCCTCGTTTGCGCGCCGCCACCATCCGCTCCGCGCAAATCTCAATACGTTCCCGCAGCCAATCCGAACAGGGCGGGGGAGGTCCATCCGGATCTACCAGGATATCGGTGATGCGGCTCATGCTCTTCCGCTCTTTCAGCGGATACACCCGCACCTGCTTTAAATCCAAAGGAAGAGGAATCGGCATACAATCAATCGTTGGGCTGGCCCAAACTCATCTTTCCGAAAATGGCATCCAGCAAAATGTCCGCATCCCGGTAATCCGGTATCACGGCGTCCGCGCCAACGCCCAGCAACCGCTGCCGCTTCCAGGCATCCACCCGCCCGGAGCCATTGAACGATTCGTCGCTGGCCACTGCGATTGCCAGCCCGCCCACCGCCTTCGTGTTTTCGATCTCCACGTAGCCATCTCCAAAAGCCAGCAATTGCGCTCCGCTAATCCGGTTCTCCTTCAAGATGCGATCAATCACCATCTTCTTTGAGAAACTCTTAAAATCATCCTGCGCCCCGTAGATATGCTGCCCAAAAAAGCGCGACAGGTTTAGAAGTTCAGCCTCCTTTTTCACGTAAACCTCGTCCGTGCCACTTGCGAGATACATCTTTAGCCCGCGCTTTTGCAGGTAATCCAGCATCGGCCACGCCTCGTGCACAATGAAATGGTCCCGATTGAGCCGGCCGCTTTGGATGCCTTCTATCCGCGCCGCGATGCGCTCATCCAGCCGGCGCAAATACTCCTTCTTATACCAGAGGGGATCCTTCGGCGTGCCCCCGCGCTCTTTCACTCGGTCGGCAAACTGGATCATCTGGTAAATCGTCTGCTTGCCATTCAACCGCATGATGTCATCCAGCATCAAATGCCGCACATCCGACTCGGTCTCATCCGCGCGCTTGGGCAGCAACTCCACAAACATCGGCACCATGATCTCCGGCCATCCTTCGCGGATCAGTGATAGCGTCCCGTCGAAATCAAACAGCACATGGGACACCTGGGGCCGTGCGGCAAAGCCCGGTGAAAACTCGATCGATCTGACAAATACAGCTGACGACATGGTGCGCCAGTTAAGGCCTTTTAATTCTCCGACTCAAGACCAAACCAACCTCTCCAGTTGACCATCTGCCACTTGCGGTGTAATGGATCTTTCATGTTCGGGAAGTGAAAGCGCCCAAACCGCCCAAAAATTTTGTATTTTTGCGCGTGACATCCCCGGACCGGCGCTTATATTCCACCTCCCTTGCTTGACGACCCTATCGTCTAGCGGTTAGGACACCGCCCTTTCACGGCGGGTGCACGGGTTCGATTCCCGTTAGGGTCGCCATTCTGCAAATTTCAGAATGATTCAGTCGCTAAAACTTCGGCTAGTGGCACTTACCTCGGTCCTTGCTTTAACGGTCGGTTGCGACCAAGTCTCCAAGCACGTGGCCCGAACCCTGTTGGACCCCGCAGAATCCATTCCCCTCCTGGGCGGATTTGCCGAACTCATTCTCCGCGAAAATCCCGGATCCTTTCTCAGCCTCGGGGCCAGCTTGCCTGAGCCTATCCGACGCTTCTTCCTCACCTTTGCCGTCGGGGTCTCCCTTGTAGTCCTCCTTATCTACATCGCCCGAAATGGTGCTCGGCTCGGCTTGCTATTTTTTGCTGCTCTCGCCCTCATCTGGGCTGGAGGCACCAGCAACCTTATTGATCGCATCGTGCGCGAAGGCCACGTCACGGATTTCCTCATCCTTCGCCTGGGACCGCTTCAAACCGGTGTCTTCAATGCGGCCGACGTGATTATCGTCGTAGGAGCCCTGGCCTTGGCCGTCTCCATTTACCGGGCTCCATCCGAAAAGTCCAAGGACGACCTTTTGAGGCCCAGCCAGAGTAATAAGGCAGACAGTTAAGCAGCCGCCCTAAATGACTGTGTGAAAGGTGTTTAACGTGAATGCAAACTGCCTGCGAAAGCCCAAATTCCTTTAACACTCATTCCATCCCGCAGCACTTTAATCGGCTATTCTGCTTGAGAAACCTTTGCTTTTCCGCTAAAACTCCGGGGAGAGTTGTCCTCTCCCATTGTTGTTGTACTGCATGACCACTCCTTTTCAGACCAAGCGAGGTTCACTACTCTCTCGCTGGACCTTGGTTCTGCTCCTATTGCTGCCCCTTGCTTTGCGCTCGCAGCCCGGATCGTTGGATCTCACGTTCGCTCCTGTGTTATCCTCAGGTGCCCTGGTTTATACGGTCCACCTGCAGCCAGATGGAAAAATTTTGATCGGCGGTTCATTTCAATCAGTCAACGGACAATCGAGGGCGAATGTAGCGCGACTCAACTCCGACGGAACCCTGGATCCTTCGTTTGATCCTGGCCAGGCTGCAGACGTGGGCTATGTGAATGCCATTATGGTCCAGGAGGACGGAAAAATCCTAATCGGAGGAGCTTTTTACTCGAGCGCTTATCAGAATCCAAACAATCTGGCCCGGCTGAATGCCAATGGATCCGTGGATTACAACTTCGATCCTAGCCTCTATCTGGATGCTGCGGTGAACGCGATTGCTTTGCAGGATGAAGGTTTCATCGTGATTGCGGGAGCCTTCGAAGTGGTGGACGGGTTTTATCGCCGCAATGTGGCGCGGCTTTTTCCAGATGGCTCGCTGGACATGAGCTTCGATGCCTGTGTGGCTTCTACTTCAGGCGCTGGAGCTACCGCCGTGGTAGTGTTGCCGGATGGAAAACTTCTGGTGACTGGCAAGTTCACCTTTGCCGGCGACAGGGCCCGCGACGGCATCGCCAGGCTTCTCGATTGCGGCGATTTGGATGACTCCTATGCACCGCAACCTGGCATGGAGTCTTCAGCGATACCTTACGCGCTAGCGTTGCAAACCAACGGCAACACTTTCCTGGGCGGCAACTTTTTTCTTTACCACAACCTTTTGCGCCCAGGAATCGTTGAGCTCGATACCAATGGCCTGCCTTCGGATTTTAACCCGGGAACCGGATTTTTTGGCGGCACAGTTTATACGATAACTTTTCAGCACGACCAAAAGCTGTTGGTTGGGGGCAACTTTTCAACATACAATTTTGCCCCGGTCAATCATTTGGCCAGGCTCTTTTCGAACGGTGCTCTCGACACTTCATTTAACCCGGGCGCAGGTCCGAATGATTCGGTGAGTTCCATTGTGCTGCAGAATGGAAAATATCTTGTTGCAGGCAAGTTTTCCTCATTTGATGGGGTGCCACGTTCAGGTCTTGCCAGACTGAACGGAGATCCGGTTCCCCCACGCCTTTCGCCGCCAGAGCCAACAGCTCCTGGAGGCTGTCGTTTTCTCTTCCAAGGAGAACCGGAGCGTTATTATGTCATCGAAGCCAGTACCAACCTGGCAGACTGGCTCTCGATCACCAACTTCAAAGCTTCATCCACACCAACCCCTGTGACAGACGGATCAAGTTTCCCCCGTCGGTTTTATCGCGCGGTTGAAATCGTTCAGCCCTAATCTCTTGGATGTCTGGCCATAGGGCGCTTTGCTCGCCACGGGATTCAACAAGCCTTGGCCACCTGAAAACCTTTCTTCCCAAGCACTATCTCCCCGGCTAAATTCAGTCCATGGCTAACATCGGCGAATCATTAAACCGTCGTCGCTTTCTTCGGACCGCCGCTCTGGCTGGCCTGAGCGCGAGCGTTCTCCGCCGGCTCGCAGCCGCTGAGGACCCGCGGATCATTACGCTCCCTTTTGAAAACGGAGAACGTCCGCTCGTCAAATATCCTCAAAAGCGGCCACTCATACGACAGACCACTCGCCCGCCACAGTTGGAAACCCCCTTTTCTGTTTTCAACGAAAGCGTTATCACGCCCAACGACGCCTTCTTTGTCCGTTATCACCTTGCGCCCGCGCCGCCAGTCGTGGACCTCGAACAATTTCGTCTCGAAGTCAAAGGCAAGGTTAACCAGCCGCTCATACTTTCTTTGTCCGATCTCAAACGCTTCGAGCCCGTCGAGGTGGTTGCAGTCAATCAATGCTCAGGCAACAGCCGCGGTTTTTTTAAGCCTCGTGTTTCCGGCGGCCAGCTCGGCAACGGTGCCATGGGAAATGCCCGGTGGAAGGGCGTTCGCTTGAAGGACGTTCTGGAAAGGGCCGGCGTTGCCGCTGGTGCCAAGCAGGTCACGTTCAACGGGCTCGATAAAGGTCTGCTTCCCACCGTCCCCGATTTCGTTAAGGCCATCGAGGTCGATCAGGCTCTGGATGGCGAGCTGATCCTGGCCTACAACATGAACGGCGAAGATCTTCCTGTTCTCAACGGTTATCCGCTCCGCCTGGTCATGCCTGGCTACTTTGGCACCTACTGGGTGAAGCATCTGAATGAAATCAACGTCATCGATGAGCCCTTCAACGGTTTCTGGATGAATCCCGCTTACCGAATCCCGGATAATACCTGTGCTTGCATCGAGCCTGGAACCACTCCGAGAAAAACTGTCCCGATCGCCCGCTTTAACGTACGCTCATTCATTACCAGTCTGGACAACGGAGCTAAAGTGCGCTCCGGTCAAACGATCGTGGTGAAGGGCATTACGTTTGATAGCGGCTATGGCGTGAATGAGGTGTTATTTTCTCAAGACGACGGACGCTCCTGGCGGGAGGCTGAACTGGGCAAGGATCTGGGCAGGTTCTCTTTTCGTGAATGGACCATTCCATTTAATCCAGGGAAAGCCGGCAGCCACGTCCTTAAAGTGAAAGCAACAAACCGCATCGGCCAATCCCAGCCGATGGAGCCACTCTGGAATCCGGCTGGCTACATGCGCAATGTGGTTGAAACCGTCAACGTAAACGCGGAAGCATAACGAGCCATCTTCATGAAAAATTTGCAGCAACGTTCGTTGGTGATTGTTGGCATCGTGCTGGCAAGTGGCGTGCTGGTCTTCGCCGCCGAGAAATTTCAATTGCCGCCCGAGACCGCTAAGCTCAAACCAGGGCCTGGTGCGGAAATGGTTACCGCGCAATGCCTGCTCTGTCACTCCGCCGACTACATTTCCACACAGCCCCGCCTCAGCCGCACGGCTTGGACGGCCGCCGTGGTGAAGATGAAGGACAAATACGGCGCTCCTATTCCCACGAACAACATTCCCGCTTTGGTCGATTACTTGAGCAAGAGCTACGGAGCGGAGGCGCCGAAATGAAGGGCAGGGGGAGCCGGTCTGGCTCCATGTAACGGTGAGGACTCGGTTCGCCGCAATCCAGGGATGGCCGGTCACTGCCTGATGACCGCTCGCGCGGGCGCGCCTTCAGCCCCCAATACCTTCAGAGGTAAACAGATCAGTTCACAATTGCCTGCTTTGGCTTTGGCAAGTTGGAGCCCTTCGATAACCCAGATGCCCGCCCCCAGCAAAGCCTGGTGCGTTTCCACTCCATCCTTTTTGAAGCCTCCCACTGACAGGTAATCCACTCCAACAGTTTGGATTTTTTTCTCGGCCAAATAGGCAGCCGCTTCCCTGGAGATGAACACAAAATCTTCATCGAACTTTTTCATCTTCCACGAACGCGTGGAGTTGCGGGTTTTGAACAGGATGCGTTCGCCCTTTCGGATTCGGAACGGCTTCAGTTCATCCACTTGGATTGACTCCTTGTTCTTGATCGGAATAATCCGCGCCGGTCCAATGGTGGCATTGAGAGGCAGTTGATCAATGGTTTTTCCATTCCGAATGAAATGGAGGGGCGCGTCCATGTGGGTCCCAGTATGAGTGCCAAGCGAAAGTTTTGACACGTTGCAAGGCGCTCCGTTTTTCCCGATTTGGAGAAACCAATCGAAGGCGAAGGCCGGATCACCCGGCCAATGAACCATGCCCTGAAACACGGGCACCGATACATCCATCCAATCCTTGCCCATAACGATCTCCAATTCCCCGAGCGCGAAGGAAACCCATTCGCCTGCGTGGGAGTTTACGCTATCTTGATGACGTTTTTAATCCCGGTCGCCTTGCCCAGCAGCAAGTCGCGATAATCCTTGATGGAATGACGTCCCGTAATCACCGAGGCAAGCGCCTTGGGCCAGCGTTGTTTGAAAATGCCAAGGTCCCGGATGGCGTGCTCGAAAGCGCTCCGATCGGCATTCACCGTGCCAACGAGCACCTGGTTCTTCAGTACCATCTGCCGCATAATCAAATCCGCATCCACCGGGATGGCTGATTTATGGCCCGGGATGCCGGTGAAAACGAACACGCCGTTCAATCCGAGTATCTTCAGTACTTCGAAAGCGATGCTGGCCACGCCGACTCCTTCGTAAACGAGGTCAATGTTGCCAACCATCTCCGCGAACTGCTTCACTGGAACGGTTTCTGAGGAGATGTATTTGGCGCCGATTGAATTGACCAGCGTCGCTTTGGGGTTTGGTTCCGCAGAACGCGAGTAAACGTAAGTCTTGAATCCATTCACCACCAAGGCCATGGCGCCAAGAATGCCTATGGGGCCTGCTCCAAGCACAACCGCTGTTTTGCCAAAACCTGGGCCTTGCCCAGCGTGGCTCGTATTTGCCCAGGGCAAACGCTTTTGGATGTGCCAGACCTGGGCCAGCGCCTTTTCAGCCACCGTCAGAGGTTCAACCAGCACCGCCACATCCCGTAGTTCGGCCGGCACGTAATTGAGGTATTGTTCCTCCTCAACATAGTACTCGGTCATGAAGCCATGAACCATCTTGATGCCGCGCTCCGTAAAATCTCCCGTGGTGCAAAAGTCCTGACGCCCTTCCCGGCAGGAAAGGCAGTAATCGTGAGGGCAGGGGCGGCGAACGCTGGGGACAACCAGGTCACCCACCTTAAACCGCTCAGCGCCCGGCCCTACTTCAATGACTTCGCCAAGGCTTTCATGGCCTAGCACAAGATGATCCGAGCCCACGGGCGGGGTGCCGTAATCGAAGTTACAAATTTCGCGGTCGGTGCCGCAGATGCCAACTTCGAGACTGCGGATTTTCACCTGCGACGGCCCGGTCATTTGCGGGCTGGGTTGCGACAGAATGCCAACTTCCCGTTTAGTGGGAGTGACGCCAACCGCCTGCATGCTTTCGGTTTTCATGACAAATCAATTTCTCGTAACTGGGCTCTCCCCAAGGGAGGGCAAAAATTAGAGCTTTAGTATAGTCAGGGGCTGCCCTGAGGAAACAAAAAAAGCGCCTGAACTAACCGGCTTGGAATCAGCCGACCGTCAGCCCCTTCGCTTGCCAGGTTGGCTGATGGAGGATAATCGCCCCTTCCGCGGTTCGGGGCTACTGTCCCTTCACGTCGTAACAAAACATTGCGTCCTGGTCGCGCAGATAGAGCTTCCCATTCTCAATCACGGGGTGCGGCCAGCTATTCTTGCTGCTGCGGTCCGGCTGGTCGAATCGGCCATGTTCCTTGTACCCTTTTGGGCTGGCTTCAATCAGGGCTACCGAGCCTTTCGATTCACTGCGGATATAGAAAAATCCATCCGCGAAACTAATCGACCCTTTGCCGACGCCGTTGTTGGCCCAAACTACCTCTCCCGATTTCAAATCCTGGCACGTCCATCCGCCTTTCTCGGAGTGGCCGTAGATATGGTTGCCCACCAAGACCACTCCCCCGTGATGATTGATCAGGTTCTTGTTGGCATAAACTTCCTCCACCTTGAAGCCATCCCCGCCTTTCGTAACCTTGAAAAGATTGCACCCGACTCCATAACCTGAAGTCACATACACAAATTCATCCGTGACAATCGGCGTTGGAATGACCGCTGTTTTGCCAGGCCTGTCAGCTTGCCACAGCAATTTTCCATCAGCCGCCGCGATTCCCGCCACATGGGCGTCAGTGAGCTGCACGTATTGCCGCACTCCGCCAAAATTTGCAACCACAAGCGAAGCGTAAGCCGACTTGTCCACGAATTCCGCCGATTGCCAAATCACCTCGCCCGTCTTTTTGTTCAGGGCGAGCACGGTCCCTTTCATGGAGCCAGGCGTGCAAACCACTTTATTTCCATCCACCAGCGGAGACTCCGAGAAGCCCCAGCCAGACATCATCCGGCCGCCGAATTCCTTCTTCAACTCATGATGCCAGCGCTCTTTCCCGGAAGTCGTATCCAGGCAAACCAGGTTGCCGCCCGCGCTCAGGGTGAACAGGGAATCACCGTCAATCGTCGGCGTGGAACGCGGACCTTCGGGATATCCCACCTTTTTCTCCGCTCCTCCTGTTTTTGTGCTCCAGATTTCCTTGCCCGAACTCGCGTCCAGCGCCCAAATGTATTCCTCTTCACCACGGTAACCAGAGCCGAAAACGCGCCCCTCGACAACAGAGGGAGTGCTGTAGCCGCCTCCCAGCCCTGTTGCCTTCCAGAGTTGTTTCGGCCCTCCTTCGGGCCATTGCTTGAGCAGTCCCGTATCAGTCGACTTGCCATCCCGGTTGGGTCCGCGCCACTGCGGCCAGTCACCGCCGTGAACGGAGGAGGCCAGTGCAATCAATCCTGCAACAAGGAGGAGGCGAATGTTTTGGGAAATCATCTTGCTGGACGTAGTATTCATTTTTCAAAAAAAAGTAAAGCATCTCGTTCTTCCTTATGTATACTATTAACCTATGATCAGCCCCCTGTCTTGGCAGCGCGGGCCCGGCAGGAAACTTTTTTGCGGAACATGAAAACCAAAGGCTTGAGAGCGACCAGAATTCCGCTCCTTTACCACGTCAACTATCCGGAGCACGGTCAGGTCGGCTACTTGGTGAAGCTGAATCGGCGCCGCCAGCGGATCTACGAAGTTTTTAATTTCAGCCGTTTCAAAACCAAAGTGCTTTGCCGCAAAGCTGCCGAGGTCTTCGCCCTCAAGATGGATCAGGCCTATCCGCGGCTTTCTCGCAGGGAGATGGCCGAACTGCGCCGTTCCAATTTTGGCCGGAAAGGTGTCATCGGCGTCCGCAAATGCATCAAGGTAGTCAACCAAAAGGCTTACGAGTTTTGGGAAGCCACCTGGAGCCCGCAGCCAAATGTTGTAAAAAAGAAGCTTTTCTCCATTCGCAAATATGGCAACGCCGACGCCAAAAAGCGCGCGTTGGAAGCACGGGTGCTGGGTTTGGATGCTATGGAGGGTTAGCTTTCGGCTTCGCTTTTCCCGTGCCCCCAGTTGAAAGCTAAAGAGCCCGCAGCACGCTGCGAGCTCTTTGCGTAATCAGTTTTACTTCGGCTCAGCCTTTTACTAATCCAACTGCGGCTTCCACCATTTTTTCGGTCGTGAGACCGTGCAGCTTGTAAAGATCCTCCGCCACATACGCCGATTGGCCAAACTCGCCCGGAATTCCCAGGCTCTTAATTTTGTGAGCAATGCCCGCCCGCGAGAGTGCGTGCGAAACCTGCGCGCCCATGCCGCCAATAATCTGATGATCTTCGATAGTCACCACTCGTCCGCAGGATTTCACTGCTGCCCCAATCGTGTCGAGGTCCACCTCGTTGATGAACGGATTGTTGATCACGGTAGCCGCGATTCCTCGGCCCGCCAGTTGTTTGCCCGCTTCAATAGCTTTGTTCAGCAGCACTCCGCACGCGATCAGCACCACGTCGCGTCCTTCCTGCAACACCTGGGCCTTGCCCCATTCGTATTTGGCATTCTCCACCCAGGACAGGGGATAATTTTCGCGGCCCACGAAGAAGATATAGTTGTGGCCATCTTTGCCCGCCTGACGATCTGCCCCATAGCGCTTGATCGCCTCATACATGAACGCTTCAGCCTCATCCGAGCATGACGGAGAGATGACGGTTGTATGCGGTATGGGAGAGGTCGCTGCCAAATAGGTGGTCGCCTGGTGCGACGCGCCATCGGCCGCATCCTGGAATCCAATGTGTGAAAATAATGCAATCACGGGAGCCTGTGACAGGGCCGCCATCGTCAACGGGAGGTTGCCTTTCGTGACGCCGAACTGTCCGAAGGTATCCACAATCGGAATGAAACCGGTTTTCGCCAGGCCCGCTGCAGTGCTAATCATGTTCGCTTCAGCAATGCCAACCTCGATGTAGCGGTCCGGGAAACTCTTCTGGAAAAGGCTGATGCCCGTGGAACCTTGCACATCCGAGGAAACGGAATAAACAGGCAATCCTTCCTGCGCGGCGCGCACGGCGCCTTTGGCCAGGCCAGTCTGGACCTTGTCCTTTTTCACCGATGGAGCAGCCGCCGGGACACTTGCTGCCTTGGCCTTCTTGGCTGCTTCTTTTTGTTCCCAATCCATGCGTAGCGCCTTGGACCAGTTGGCAAATTCTTCTGGAGGCTGGCCGCCAAAAATCTCGCTCACGAATTCAACGATCTTCTCGCCGTTCGCCAAAGGGAAACCGTGGCCGCCCGCTGCGTTTTCCTCGGTCGATTTCACACCGTAACCCTTGATGGTTTTCACCCAAAGGCAAACCGGGTAATTCGGGTTGGCTTTGGCCTGTTCAATGCCCTTCTCAATCGCCAGGTAAACAGCTTGCAGGTCATGCCCGTGCGGAACGGTAATTACATTCCAGCCTAGCGATCCCATGGCTTGGAACGATCGCTGCATTGAGAAGGAGTCCTTGGTGATGCGCCCGGACAGCTTGGTGTCGTTGTCGGAAATCACCAGCACAAAAGGATTCACTCGATCCTTGGCCGCCAGGCCCGGAATGGCTGCGAATGCTTCCTTTGCTTCGCCTTCCATCGACGCACCATCCGACACCGTGCAAATCGTCACGCGATCCCGTTTGGCAATCTTGTCGCCAATCGCCAGACCTTGTGCCTGGGGAAGGCCGGACCCCAGCGGGCCGTTGCTGATCAATACGCCTTCGGGATTTAAATGCGATTCTCCGTGACCGGTCAGCTTGCTGGTCAGGCTTCGGAATCCTTTAAGTGACTCAAAGGTCATGCCATCGAATCCGTAATTCGCGCGCAAGGCATAAACTCCGTTTTCGGTGTGGCCAGCGTCATTAACAAAATTGAAGGCTTCATGCCAGGGACGCCCTGTGCTGGCGAACATCACGCCGTGGATGGCCGCCATGATTTCCGCGAAGGCAGCCGGGCCGCCCCAGTGGGAGGCCGCGCCGCCATTGACAGCATGAAGGTCCATCAATGCCACCAGCCCGCGCGTAGCCTTCGGGTCCCCTAGCACTACATCCTCGCCTTTGCCGTTCTTGACGGTGACCGAGTATTTTGGCTTGCCAGGTGTGCCGGCCAGTTTGGATTTCAGATTGAAAGGAGAAAGCGGGGGAGCTTCTACAGGTTTAACTACGGATGTATCTGCGGCCATAAATTTAACAAATTCGATTTAATTAAGCCAATGAGCTTAAACACAGGGGCTAAAAAGGGAAATGCAAAATTTCGGCTCCGGGAAACAATTGGCAGATCCCGGAAGTACCAGCCAAGGCGAAGCGTGTCCCCCTCTCCTTTACCAAAGATCCCAAAGAAGGGCGGGGAGAGAATGTCCACTGCTCATGTCTTTTTCAGTTTTAGCTTCCAGCGTACACTTGGTCGTAATTGCCAGATGCGCCGAAAGCTATGGGCTCCTCGGCCGACAAGCAAAAGTCCACACTTTCGCGGGCTCACCGTGCCATATGGGCCTAACTCAAGTCGTTTTTAGGCAAGACTTGGCTGCTCGATCCCGATGCGGCTGCCATTCGGTTGGCTGTCGACTGGAAAAGCCGCCGGTCCCCCATTGGACGTCCCATTCAGGAAATGAGTGTCCACCGCGGTCTGAGCCTTGGCTTCCTGCAGGGGAATGGTGCAACAAACCGTCGTTAACTGATTTTCCGTGCCGATGGAGAACGTGCCACCCAGAACGTTTGCGCGATAGTTCATGATCTTGAGCCCCATCCGGTCGTTGACCTGAATGTGCTGCGGAAATGGGTTGCCGTCGTTCTGAATCTTCAAAATCAGATTTCCATTTTCAATCAGCAGGTCGAAAACGATCTCAGTCCCTTTGGCATGCTTGATCGCATTCGTCGCAGCTTCCTGGGCTATCTTGTAAAGATGCACCACACTGTTGCCTGCCAACGCGGGCACCTCGCCATTGACGTTGAACCGGCAGGCAATGTCGAAGGATTCCGTGATGTGCGTGGTTAAGTCGGTTAAAGCCGTCGTCAGATCTTTGGCCCGCAGTTCCAGCGAAGCCATGTCATGTGCCAGGTCATGGGTGTAACTGATCGCTTTTGAAAGTCGCGTTTTGATTTTTTCGACGTCCTTTGCCAGGTCCGATTGCTTTTGCACCAGCTTGATGTGGAGGGCTTCCATCATCAGCGCAATGCCATGAAGGTGCTGGCCCAGGTCATCATGCAAATCCAGGCCGATGCGCGCTCTTTCTTTTTCCGTGATGTCGAGCAGTTCGTTTTCGAGACGCTGGCGTTCGGTAATTTGGCGCCGCAACTCGCGGAGGGCTGCGCTCAGGTCTGAGGTCCGCTCACGGACCCGGGCTTCCAACTCTTCGCTTGCCTTGCGCAAACGCTCGTTTTTCTGGCGCAGTTCATCTTCCGCCGCTCGGAGCTGGGTCACGTGTTTTTCCAGCTCCACCGCTTTATTCGCCAGTTCCTGCTCTGCCTGCTTGCGCGCCTTGCGCACTTCGGCTTCGGTCAACTCGCGGCGGACCGCCGGAATCAGCCGAGCCAGGTGATCCTTCATTACGTAATCATGCGCCCCGGCTTTCATCGCTTCCACGGCGATGTCCTCGCCAATATGGCCCGAAACGATAATGAACGGCAGGTCCAAACCTATGCTTTGTAGGACTTCCAATGCTTTGAGGCCTCCAAATCCCGGCAGTACGTAATCCGAAATCACGAAATCCCAGGGCTGACGCGCCAGTGCATCTCTCATTTCCTGCTCCGTCTCCACGCGCTCAGTCAGGAGCTCAAACTCAGCTTTGCGAAGCGTTCGAATCAGGAACAGGGCGTCGTCCTCGGAATCTTCAATTAACAGCAATCGAAGGGTCTGTTTCATATGGCCTTAATATTACACCATTGCGGGCAAAGCGGGAGTGGCTTCTACCATGCCGCGGGAAATGGCATAACGGGTCAACCCCGCGATGTCGTGCAAGTTGAGTTTCTCCATAAGCTGCTGCCGGTGTTTCTCCACCGTCTTGACGCTGATCCCCAGGATGGAAGCGATTTGCTTGTTTCCATGCCCCTCGGCGATTAACTGCAGGGTTTCGGTTTCCCGCGAGGTCAGGTGCGGCACATCCCAGTCGCCAGTCTTCCCGGCTTGGAAGCGGTTTCTCACCAGGTTATTGAGCCGCTTGGCGATCGAGGCGCTGAAATAGTTGTTTTTCGCGTGAACCGACCGGATAGCGTCCAGGACTTCCTTGGTTGCGCTGTGCTTGGCAACATAGCCAGCCACCCCATTGTTTAACGCTGTACGAACGAACTCATCTTCACGGTACGAGGATAAAATTAACACCCGCGCTGTCGGGAGATCGCGCAAAATTTGGCGTGAGGCTTCTATGCCGTTCAGAACCGGCATGGCAATGTCGAGCAGGATAACGTCGGGTCGTAATTGTTGGGCTAACTGGACCGCTTGCCTTCCATTTTCGGCTTCCCCAATCACCTGGATGTCGCCTGCGGAATTCAGGAGGAGCTTCAAACCTTCACGAAACACCGGATGATCATCCACTACCAGCACCTTGATCGTTGGTTTGTCGGTCATATAAGGTTGTCCCTCAATCCATTGTTTTTGTGTTTGCCGCTCAAAATCTGCCCTCAACCACTGGTTTATGTTAGGATTGTGAGCTCACGATAGGGGGTGGCATCAGGACTCAATATAGGGTTCTTACCCCATAAAGATTTGTCATTCTCCATTCTGGTTTCGTCCTTAATTTCACGCCCTCACAAATACTTCTCCAGCAGCAGCCGCAGCTCTTTTCTCGTCTTCAACGGCCAGGCCTTTTTATCCGTCATAATTGCATTCCGCAGTGCATCGTGGCACGGCCAGTTCGGCTCCTTCGGGATTAGCGGAATCGTGTCCTTCAGGATCGCCTTGGCTTGCTCCGCGTTTCTTCGCAAGTTGTCGATCACCATCTCCACCGTTACATGCGCTTCATCCATTTTCCAACAGTCATAATCTGTCACCATCGCCATTGTGGAGTAGGCAATCTCAGCCTCGCGGGCACACTTGGCTTCCCCGAGGTTTGTCATCCCGATCACGTCAAACCCCGCTGCGTGGTTTGCCATGGACTCAGCACGGGTGCTGAATGCCGGGCCTTCCATGTTCACGTAGGTGCCGCCGTCATGAACGGTGGCCCCCTGCTTCCGGCAGCTCAGCAGGATAAGCTGGCGCAATTCTTCGCAAATCGGATCGGCAAAGGCGATGTGCGCCACGATCCCGCGGCCAAAGAAGGTGTGGTTCTGCGACTGCTTGGTCCGGTCAAAAAACTGGTTTGGCAGCACAATGTCGCAAGGCTTGTACTGCGCTTGCAGCGAGCCTACCGCGCTCACGCTGATCACCCACGAAACCCCTAGCTTTTTCATCGCCCACATGTTGGCCCGATGGTTCAGCTCCGAAGGCAGGATTCGATGTCCCCGGGCATGACGGGGCAGAAAAACCACATCCCGCCCGCTCAACTTCCCGGTCAGCAGGCTGTCTGAGGGATTGCCAAAAGGCGTTTTCACGGTCACCCATTTTTGTTTGGTGAAGCCTTCAATGTGATACAAGCCGCTGCCGCCAATAATGCCGATTCGATTTGTTGCCATAGTCGTTGCGCTCAATGCTGAAATTGCTCAACCAACCTGCGAGGATGCTCCTCCTGACGCAAGAAAAAAGGTGGGCTGGATCAATTTTAACTCCGTAGAAGATGACGTCAGAAGTCTCTTAAATAAGTAATGATTTATACGACCACCGGTCAAGTCCTGGCCTAAATTTGTCACTCTATCATCAAACAATTTCCCCTTTCGACACAACGGCTGGATGACTCCACATCGCCTTGCTTGCCTTTGCGGTTATTCAACCAACTCGTTCAGTCTCTTCAAACGTGTCAATCAAAGCGGAGACGAAGCCAGATGATCTGCAACCTCAAACCCGCGTGAGACTGTGTATACCCTTCTCCCGCGGGAGAAGGTGGCGCAGCCGGATGAGGGGCACGGAGACTCAGGCCAGACTCAGCGCTACCGAACTTGCCGTATTGCTGGTCCGCTTCACGCTCTCCTACGGCACCCGTAACCTGAAGAACCCCATGTTGCCTTGCGGCACAGAGTAATCCTTTTCGAACTGTCCTCCCTCGGGCATCACGACTGTCTCCAGTGTGGCCCATGCGGCGAGATCGGACGAGTGCTGGATTGCATACGTATAACCTGCGATGCCAGTGGCCACCAGGTGCGCCTGACTTCCATTCCACAAAAAACCGAGCTGATGGCCAAGGCGGAAAATAAATCCGAATTCGTGCTTCGGATCCCTGACGCCGTGTCCGCCAGGCGCAGATCCATAGAGCGCTCCATCGTGAGCGGCCACTAATCCCTCATTCGGGTGATAGCCTGTATCCCCGCTTGCGGTGAAGTGATGCAGCAATTCAAAGTGAGAACCATCTTTGCTGACGCGATAGAGCGTGCCTGCATCAAAGGCGCCTCCAGATATTGTGCTGCTATAAAGTAAACCATCACGGCCTTCCACCAATGCAGCGTCCGGAGTCCTGCCATCCGCCACTCCTCCCGCAAAGTGGTGGAGCACGGTGTAGGCGCTTCCATTTTTGGCGATTCGGAACACCGTCCCTGCGTTGGAGGTTCCACCTCCTCGGGTTGTCCCATACAGCCTGCCGTCAGCCCCTTCCAGCAGCGCGTCCCGCGGGAGGGTTCCTTCCGAAGCTCCATTCGAATACAGGCGCAAAACAGCGTAAGTCCCGTCCTTCTGCAGTCTGAAAAGAGCTCCTGAATTGAGAATGCCTCCACTGGTGCTTGCCCCGTAGAGCGCTCCATCGTTCCCCTCAATCAGTGGTCCCTCCGGATACCCTGCATCATCCGTGGATGCCAGCAGGCTGCGAATGACCACGAAACCGCTGCCATGCTTGTTCAGCGCAAAGACTGTCCCTTGGCCGTTGGTTCCTCCTCCATACGTAGTTCCATACAAACGACCATCGCTGCCTTCCAGGAGCGCGGCCCGCGGCGAATTGCCGTCGGATGGATTGAGCGAAAAATGATGGACCACCTCGTAGCCGCTGCCGTTTAGATTCAGTCGAAAAATAGTGCCTCGGTTGGCGGCTCCGCCCGAAATGGTGGTGCCATAAAGCTTCCCGTCAGAGCCCTCGATAACGCCCGCCTCCGGGGAGGCGCCGTCTGTTGGCTGACCCAAAAAGCTGTGCAACGCCGTATACCCGCTGCCATCGCGTTCCAATCTGAAAACTGTGCCATTGGAATAGCTCCCCCCGGCCGAGGTAGTTCCGTAGAGGCGATGATCACTGCCTTCGATCGGGTGCTTGACGTAGTAATACCCGCCACCATTCGTGGCTCCGACGCTGAAGTCATGAACAATCGAAAATGACGAGGCCTGCACACAGGCGTCCAATGTCCCGAGCCCCAACGCAACTCCAACGGCTACGCCAAAGCCTGCGATACTCCGTCTCAGTTGCATGACGCCCCTTCTAAAGCTGTACATAAAGGCATGGATGAATGGCCTTACCCTAAACCTTTCGCAGTTTATCTGCAAACCGAAACCGACACCTGTGGTCCTTACACTCAGCCTCCTCACGTCGTCTCCTACGCAGTTGAGAGCGTTCATAGGTTTGAGGCGTAATGCGTGATGCGTGATTCTGATTTGGTCTGAGACTCTGTTTCTCGTTTTCTATTTTTCCATTCGATATGGGAGCGTTGGGTTGGTGTCAGGGCAGGTTCAACGCAAAGGCGCCGAGACCGTAAAGGCGCGAACAGGAACCTCACGGTTCCTTCTCGGTGAGAGGTGCCGGTTCAACTTTGCTGGGGGTTGGGAGCATGTCAGGCGGAGGAAAGATGCCCAGCTCCCAAGCCACTTTGTCCCGTTCTTCCTCGGTGAGGCCGCCGTCCTTTT
>JAQGOV010000163.1 GCA_028293425.1 Verrucomicrobiales bacterium | reverse complement strand
CGAGCACGGAAACCGTGGTAGCCCAAACCGGACGCAACCACAGCAACCCGATCCCAAACAGGATTCCGACTCCCAGCAAACACACGGCTTCCCATGCGGGGCGGAGCCTTTCCAACCAGTCCCCGCGAACCAGGTTCAGCATCTGGGTCGCATGGACCTCGACGGCAGGCATGAAGCTCCGGTTATCACCCTGCACGTGAAATGGATTGCGCAGTTCATCCCGTCGTTCATTAAAAAGGCCCACGATTGGCCTGGCTCCGATGAAGGCAATTTTGTCCCGGAAAAATTCGTCCGGGACTTCCATGGCGTTGTGATAACTCACGTGCGGGATTGAAAGGGGTCCTCCGTAATACCGAAGCCACCGCGATGAATTGGCTCGAGCTGTATTCAAGCCCAGGAGTTGAGCCACGGCTCCGGTGAGGCTGGGCTGGTTCTGCCGGGCAAACCCAGCAAAGTGCTGGCGCACCAAAAAGTCATCGTCTACCCGCAGGCTGGCCAGCCCCCAACCGGCGGCGGCCCGGGCCAGAGGTTCGTAGGGAAGCAATTGCTTGAGGGTCTTAGTCCACTCGTTCGTGCCGGATTCCTGACTGCCTGAGCCAAGTTCGGCCGCCAGAATGACGCGTCCATCTTCCCGGATCGCTTGAGCGAACTGCCGATTGTCTTCGGGGGAGCGTGCCGGCTGATCAAACAGAAGATCAAAAACCACCGAGCGCGCTCCGGCCTTTTGCAAGCGGCGCACCAGTTGCGCATGCAGGGCGCGTGACCACGGTTTGGCCGGATCCTGGTCTGCCGCAAAATAGGACTCCAAATCGAGGTAAATGATGACGACGGGAGAATTTTGCGGGGTCAGTTCGGGCGTGGACGCAAGATTGTGGAGGCTGTCGTAGCTGGAGTTGGCCAGAGAAGTTCCAACCGGGTTCCCCGGTCGCAGCAGCACAATCCCAAGAAGAGCGCACATCACGGCCGTAGAAACGGCTGTGGCGACGCGGCCCTGAGAACCTGCTCTTTGCTTCACAAGCCGGATTTTACCAGAACCGCTTAAGCTGACGAGAATGAAGCACGGCGGAACCAGGAGCATTCTTCATAAAATGACCTTTTTTGGGTGGAGTGGGACAAAATGCAGCCAAGCCTGTTCCGGGGAAACTGCGGAAAAGCCAAAAACTTTACCTCCTCAGGTCGGCTGCCACGGAGCTAGGCTCCGCCCAATTTATGTCTGTTTTTCCAGAGGTCTTTCGGTTTAAAAATACCCATTGGGGTAATAATGCCAGTGATTAGGTCCGGGGGTGTGACATCGAAGCCAGGATTGCGCGCACCGCTGCTTTGGTTCGCGACGCGCACGTATTGTCTTTTCCCCGTTGCGTCGATCCCCCAGGCGCCGAGCACTTCGCTTTCGGAACGTTCCTCAATGGGAATGTCACGGCCGGACTTCAGGTTCCAATCGATGGTGGACAAAGGACTGGCCACGTAAAAGGGAACGCCATGTCGCTTGGCCAGCACGGCCTTGGTGTAGGTGCCAATCTTATTGGTGACTTCGCCGGTCCGGCCCAGCACACGATCGCTGCCGACGATGGCGAGGTCGATTTCACCACGCCAGAAAAGGAAACCAGCCGCGTTGTCCGCGATCACCTGATGGGAGACTTTTTGCTGCGCCAATTCCCAAGCGGTGAGCGTGGCGCCTTGGCAACGGGGACGGGTCTCGTCGCAAAAGACATGGAATTTCCGGCCCTCCTGCTGGGCGGCGTACATCGGGGCCGTGGCCGTGCCAATATCCACGAAGGCGAGCCAACCGGCGTTGCAATGGGTGAGGACGCGCGAGCCGTTTTTGATCAACTTGCTGCCATGTTTGCCGATCGCTTCGCAGTGTCGCGCATCCTCGTTGGCAAATTCCTCGGCGGCGGCGAGTGCCAGAGCCTGTTGCTCGCCAACGTTTTCGCCCTGCTCCATGTGCCGCAGCACCTGGTTCATGGCATTCACGGGATCCACGGCGGTCGGGCGCGCCTCCTTCAAGGTTTCGTAAACACCCTGGATGTGCTTCCGGAACTTCTTCATTTCCTGTCCCGGAAAAGCCAATGCCCCCTGGGCAAGGCCATAAGCCGCGGTGGCTCCGATAGCTCCCGCACCGCGCACCACCATGTCGGTGATGGCCTGGGCCGTTGCCCGAAAATCTTTCGTGCCGATCACCTTGAAGGTATGAGGAAGCAACCGCTGCTCAATCAGCATCACCTGATTGGTGTGGCTGTCGAAGGTGATTGTGCGATAATGCCGTGTGCGACCGTTTACCGTTACGTTCATTGGGAATAGCTTAAACCTGCGACGCGGAAGGGAACAGGAATTTTACAAGAATGGGGAGAGAAAGGACTATAGTAAAAAACACGGGTCAGTTGGAACAGCAGGCCTGAACAGAGGAGGCCTTGAAGCAGGCCGATGTCAAACCACCCGAATCTTCACACTGCGAACCTTTTCGCGAACCTTCTTGAAGAGGTTCTCGTCATCCCGGAGCAGTTGCAGGTCCGGATCGCGCATGAGCCAGCGAAAATCATTATAGCCATGGTCAATGGCCTTAATCAAAGCCGTCGCTGCCCTGTCCAACCGGCCAATCAAAACATAGCTGCACGCGAGATTATAAAGGACCGTCGAATCGTCCGGGCGCAGCCGCGCCAATTGCTGGTCGACCCTGAGACCATCTTTAAAACTGCCCCGCCGGGTATAATCATCCCCCAAAACCTGGAGCGCCTCCACGAACTTGGGATCGCGGCGGACAACGCCTTTAATAAAACTGATCTCGATGTCCAAATCGCGCAGTTCCTGGCGTGTTAACTTTCGTTTTGCGCTCTCTTTTTTGGGCATATCAGGTCTCAAAACAGCTTCATCATATGGTGCGCGTCAAGTGGGCGGCAATTCTTCAATTTTTTTACTTTTTACCGCGGCTCGGATTTGCGGAACCGTGGCTTTTTCCCGGCCCTAGGCTCATCCCTTCCAGTCTCATAGCTTTTTTGCTTTGGCTGCGAGCTTAAACCTACAATTCTATAGTGGTCATCGGCGTTTGAAAGCGTCCGCTTTAGCGCCGAGCACGGATACCCTATGATTTGTTTCGTTACAGGCGGCTCGGGATTTATCGGAGCTAATTTGGTTCATGAGCTGGTTGATCGCGGCCACAGCGTCAAAGCGTTGCTCCGGCCGGGGAGCGATTTACGTGGGTTGGAGGGAGCCGTTTATGAAAAAGTGGCCGGGGACGTGAGCGACCGGGCGGTGCTGGAGAAGGCGATGCGCGGCTGCGATTGGTGTTTCCACGTGGCCGCCAGCTACCATCTTTGGCTCGCCGATTACGCCCCGATGTATGCCGCGAACGTGGATGGCACCCGGAATGTGATCGAAGCTGCCACTTCCGCAGGTTGCTCCCGCATCGTTTATACGAGCACCGTTGGCTGCATCGGCCTGCCGAAGGAAGTCGACGGAAAAGTTACCCCGACGGACGAAAGCACACCCGTGGCAGAGGCCCAGATGAGCAACCACTACAAACTTTCCAAGTGGAAAGCCGAGGTGGTGGCTCGCGAACTGGCTGCCGAGAACGCGCCGGTGGTGATTGTGAATCCCAGTGCTCCCATTGGACCGCGAGATGTGAAACCGACGCCGACCGGCAAGGTGATCGTGGACTTCCTCAACCGCCAAATGCCGGCTTACCTGGATACCGGGCTGAATTGGGTGCATGTGCGCGATGTGGCGCTGGGGCATATCCTGGCGGCGGAGAAGGGCCGCATCGGAGAGCGTTACATCCTGGGCAATCAGGCTGGCAATTGGACCATGGAAGAGGCTTTCCGCGTGTTGCAGGAGCTTACCAAAGTGCCCGCGCCGAAGATGCGCGTTCCTTATTCCGTGGCGCTGTTGGCGGCGCACGTCGATGAAGCGATTTCAAAAATCACTGGCAAAGCGCCCAAAGCTCCGCTGGCCGGGGTTCGAATGGCCAAGTACAAAATGTTTTTTAATCCAGCCAAGGCGATCAAGGAATTGGGGCTGCCGCAAACTCCGCCGCGCCAGGCGCTCGCGGATGCGGTGCAATGGTTTCAGGCAAATGGTTACGTGAAGGGTTCCTAGCCAGCTTGTTTGCTGGCCAGTAGGAGTATTTCGTGGATAACATCCGAGGAATCATTATGGCAGCGCTCCGGATACAGCATTTCGCTCTCATTATCTTTCTGCTTCTCAATCGCAGTGAGGCCGCTGAGGTCATCCGCGATGTTGAGTATGCTCGAATCGGCGACCAGTCGCTCCAACTCGATTTGCACATTCCCCAGGGCCGGATCCGGTCGCCGTTGATTGTATGGGTGCATGGCGGAGCCTGGCGCTCCGGCTCGAAATCAGACCTGCCGATTAAGCAATTATTTGACCAGGGGTATGCGATTGCGAGCGTTGATTATCGTCTCTCCACCGCCGCTCGGTTCCCCGCGCAAGTTCATGACCTGAAGGCTGCCATTCGTTTCCTCCGGGCAGAAGGGAGCAAGTGGCGGCTTTCCACGAAAAAGGTCGTGGTGGCGGGAGATTCGGCAGGAGCACATCTGGCCGCGCTGGTGGGAGTCTCCAATGGAAATGCGGAGTTGGAAGGCTCGGTGGGGTCCGCTCTGTCCAGCAGTTCAGCGGTTCAGGGAATTATCAGTTTTTACGGTGCCGCTAATCTCACGACGATTCTGAATCAATCGACTCCACACGGCTTAAGCGTTCGGGTGCCAGCTCTGGACCTGCTGCTGGGCGGCCAACCCGAAGCCCTGCCTGCGCTCGCGAAACTCGCCAGCCCGGTGTTTTATGTGGACGCCAGCGACCCTCCCCTGCTCCTCCTGCATGGGGATCAGGATCCTCAGATGCCGATCAACCAATCGCTCGAGCTACAAGGCGCCTATCAAAAGGCAAAAGCTTACGTGGAACTGGTCGTCGTCCATGGGGCGGCACACGGGGGTGGAATGTTTTACGATGCGGAGCGGATGGAAGTCGTGCGAAAATTTCTGCGACGTCACTTTTGAGGCTGGATCCACACGCCGCACTCTGCGGTCACCCGAGGTTTTTTCGAGAGGACGCGATTCTAATCTCTGGTGCTCAAGTTGGCATCCGACTAATCTCTGCCACGATGGACGTTGAAACAACCGAGATCGAGCAGCTCGTTCCCATGGCGGAGTCGACCGCTGGGTACAAGGCCCGGTTGTTTTCCAAAATGCTGGCCTGGGCCAAAAAGCCGGGCAGCGCGTGGGCGTTGTTTTTTATTTCGCTGATTCATTCGGCCTTTTTTCCGATCCCGGCCCTGGTTGCTTTCGTGACGCTCTCGCTGGCATCCGTGGAAAGGACGTTCTGGTTTGCGCTGGTTTCGACGGCAGGCTCGGTGGTTGGGGGCACGATTGCGTATTGGATGGGATACGCGGCGTGGGGAACATTGAAGGGCGTTTTTATCCCCTACTTCTTTTCCGAGCACCTCCTCATTAGGGCTGAAAGCATTTACGACGGGAACCTATTTTTGGCATTGCTGGCGGCATCTGTCCTCCCGATTTCCTATCAAGTGGGTGCGATCGCGGCTGGCGTATTGAAGGTGAGCTTCACCTCCTTCCTGATCGCTTCCTGCTTCGCGCGTGCTTTGCGCTTTTTTGGCATGGCCGTCCTGGTGCATTTTTTCGGCGAGAGAGCTAAAAAATACATCCAAGGCCATCTCGGCTGGTTTTGGTGGGCGGTGATCTTCGTTGTCATAGGTGTTCTGGGGGTGGCGATCGCTTTCCGCATGTTGCAATGAGGTTGCGGGGAAGCCTAAAACTCCTCTTGCGTTGGAGCCCGTCCTGTGAAAGCTTTCCGCCCGACGTATGGCACATGTAAAATTGCATATCCCGGGACCAGTTGAAGTCAGCGAAAAAACCTTACGCGCCTTCGCTTCCCCCATGATTGGCCATCGCGGCCAGGGTTTTAAGGACCTCTATGGCAAGATTCAGCCACAGCTCCAGTCCCTGCTTTACACGAAACAACTGGTTTATCTCAGCACCAGCTCCGCGTGGGGCGTGATGGAGGGGGCCATTCGTAACCTCGTGCACAAGAAGGTCCTCTGCTGCATGTGCGGCGCATTTTCCGACAAATGGCTGGATGTGGCCCAGCGATGCGGCAAGTCGGCCGAAGGGCTGCAGGTCGAGTGGGGGTCTCCCATCCGCGCCGAGCAAGTGGAAGCGAAATTAGCCACAGGCGAGTTTGACGCCTTGACGCTGATTCATAACGAGACATCCACGGGCGTGATGAGCCCCCTGGCTCAGATTGCCGCACTGAAACAGAAGTTTCCGGACGTGATGTTTATCGTGGATGCGGTGAGTTCCATGACTGCCACCAAGATCGATTTTGATGCGCTGCAGATTGATGTTCTGCTGGCTGGAACGCAGAAGGCCTTTGCGCTTCCTCCGGGCTTGACGGTGTTCGCCTGCTCTCCCGCCGCGCTGAGCAAGGCTGCCAAAACCAAAGACCGCGGTTATTATTTTGATTTCGTCGAGTTCCAGAAAAATGCCGAGGGTCACATGACCCCGAGCACTCCGAGCATCGGGCATATTTACGCGCTATCCTCGAAATTGGATGACATTTTCGCCGAAGGGCTCGATGCCCGCTTCGCCCGACATCGCAAGCTGGCGCAGATGACCCGTGATTGGGCCGCCCGCCATGGATTCAATTTTTTCCCGGAAAAGGACTACGAATCCGTCACGCTCACCTGCGTGAGCAACGGCGCCCGCCCGGGTGGCCGCTCAGTAGATGTGGCCAAGCTCCAAAAGTTGGTAAAGGACCAGGGCTTCCTGATCGACGGTGGCTACGGCAAGATTAAAGGCACCACTTTCCGCATTTCGAACATGGGTGATGAAACTGAAGAAAGCATGAACCGCCTTTACGCCGCGCTCGACAAGGCCATGGGCCAGCTCTGATTGGGAGCCCTCTGTCATGGCCTTTTGGTCCCAGTGGTTCGGACGCAGCAAACCCGAGAGGCCATCCGGACAGCCGGAGGCAATACCGCCGCTATCTGGGGAAACACACCCAAAGTTTCCTTATGAACTTGTCATGGTTCCAGGCAGTCTTGCCTTGGAAACCATCTGGAAGCTCCGCCAGGAATCCGCAGGTTTCACGCCTGTCCTGCTGGGGGACAAGGAGGATGTGCAAAGGATCGCGGAGTATTCCGATTTCGTAGCTGGCAAGGCGGAGGATGTGCTACGCGCGGCCGAGGGCATCTCGCCTGCTGATTGGTTCCAAAAACGCCGAGCGGAGGATCCCGAATATTACCAGGATGAACCAGGTGATTGGCCTTATAAAGACCTGGAGCCGCATACCATTTCATCTCACCTGGACATTGTCTCCCACGACCCCAAACCGCAGGTTTACATTGCGAAGGTTCCTACGGCGAATTCCTGGGAAGTTCCGGCTTATTTGCAACTCGGAGGTTGGAACGAATGTCCGCCTCCGGAAGCCATGGTGGCCATCTCCAAATATTGGAACGAGCGCCATGGCGCCGAGATCATTTCCGCCACCGGTGATGTTCTTGAATATGTCGCGAGCCGGCCGCCGACGACCCGCGAGACGTCGCTCGAACTCGCCGAAGAACAATTCCTTTTTTGCGGAGACTTGATTCATCAAGGGATGGGCAACGTCACTAATCTCGCCGCCATACTGCTCGAAGGCCAATACTGGCACTTCTGGTGGGACTGAGCCGAAACGCTTTTCTTCAGCAACCAGCCATTGCTGTTTCCAGCATTTCCCTTCCCAGGGAAGGCTTCTTAGAGGGCAATTCCAGAGGGTACGTAGTTCTGCTGTATGCGGCGTACGTTGTTCCCTCGATTGTGACTTTTGCTTCCAAAGGTTACAACATAACCGTCGTTGCACCTCCAGTGCCATTACATATGAACGAAAATGTCATCACCATAGAAGAGTGTCGAAAACGCACTCAGAAGGGCTCGTTTGACGCGATCCTTAAGTTGGAAGCGTCATCCTTGCGTTTGATGATGGACGACGAACCGAGGGAGGTTTTGCCGGAGCGAGTTGAATGCAAGTGGAACAAACAACCAGCCCCGTCAAAGTCAAAAAGCATGGCCTACATCCTCGTAGGCCTGCCGCTAGCAATCACCATTATTTACATGGTGCTGGCCTACGGTCTGCACCTTTGGTGAAGGCAGCCTCAAACTGCCTTCACCTTTGGCCAGCCGGGGACCGCTGAGCAGAACTCAATCTGCCGAGAGCGGTTCAACGAATTTAGATATGACAGAGCGGTGAAACTCAAATTGCGTGAAAGCCACGATTGCCGGCATAATTTACGACACGGATGAATCGCAGAAGCTGGCGCATCGTTCGACCACAAGCATGGAGGAACAACTGCACCAGACCAGCGATGGCGACTTCTTCCTGTTTATCCTTCAGTTGCAGGTGGATGGAAAACCTCTTGGCCTCCATGAAACGTGGTTTGACCTGCGGAAAGATGATAAAGCGTCCGCACGACTCAGTGTCAGCGAAAGAATCGTGGCTTTGAATTCCCGTGGCGCTCTTGAATGGTCTGTAAAAACTCAGATACCCAAACCACTCAGAGGCTATTTTTTGGAGTGCATGTAGCTGAAAGGCACTAAGCCAGCTTCCACCCTTTCCGATATTGCCGATGGATAAATCGATCAGCCTCGGAGGTATTCTTCGCTCGAAGCTTCTTCGGATCCCACTCCAGCTTCTTGCCGACTCGAAAGGCTACGTTGCCGAGGTGGTTGGCTTCCGTCAGCCAGCCGGCATACTCAAAATTTGCGCTGGGGCTTCCGCCCGTTTTGCAGGCTTCAATCCATTCTTCGTGATGACCTTTGACACGCGGGATGGTTGGCTCAGGCCGCTGAAAATCGACAAACTCTTTTTCCGGAAGCAATAAAAATTTGTTGTAGTCCGCGAGCAGCATCCTCCCCTGGCTCCCGATAAATAGGCAGCCGCTATCCCATTTGGGAATGCCGCCACTTTTCCAAATCTCCGGTTTATCCTCTCCCTGATGCCAGACCAGCTTCACCGCAGGCATTCCCTCACGCGATGCGTATTCATAGGTGGCACTCATGGAAGCGGGCGCGATCTCAGGATGTGCTGGAGGCCCGCTTGCTTCGACGGTGAGCGGATATTTTAACTTCAATGCCCAGAACGGCAGATCATTCCAATGGCTGCCCAGGTCGCTCATAGTGCCGTTGCCAAAATCCCACCAGCGATACCACTTCGGCCCGGGAAAGTAAGCAGAGTTGAAGGGACGTTCCAGAGCTGGCCCCAGCCAAAGGTCCCAATCGAGGCCCGGAGGGACGGGGTCAGTTTGGGTGGGGCGTTCGGTGACCCAGACAATATCACCGTGCCTTTTGGCGTCTTCCTGGCTTTGCCAGCCCCAGGCCCGCGAAACCCAGACGTGCGCCTCTTTGACTGGCCCGATAGCGCCGCTTTGCACCAGTTCAACCACTTTGCGGTAGTTGTCCGTAGCATGAATCTGGATGCCCATTTGGGTTGCGACCTTGGCTTTTTCCGCTGCGAGCCGAATTTGGCGTGCTTCCCAGATATTATGGGTGAGCGGCTTCTCACAATAAACATGTTTGCCGCTCTTGAGCGCGAGCATCGTGGCAAAAGCATGGGTGTGCTCGCAGGTGCTGACCACCACTGCATCAAAACTCTTCACATTCTCAAATACTTTTCGGAAGTCGGAATACTTCCTGGCGGCTGTAAATTTGGCGGCGGCGGCGTTCAGGTTATTGGCGTTCACGTCACACAGGGCGACTATGTTTTCCGAAGCAACGCTGGCGAGATTGCTTCCGCCGCGCCCGCCAGTCCCAATCACCGCAATGTTCAGCTTATTGTTCAGATTCTGACCGCGCAGAAAAGCGGGTGCAGCGGTGATTCCGCCCACCGAGATGGCAAGGGTACGGCCAAATTGGCGACGATTGAGAAGTTTACCAGGTTTCATACAGCTTCAGACTGAAATCATAAGCCGTGGATTCAAAGGACTGGGTTTTCTCTGGCAGGCATTTATCGTCTCTGTTAGCATAAAGTCGCGATTATCCAAACAGCTTGAGCGAACAGGAAATGCAATCTGATGTCATGGAACCTCCCGGAACGACGCTGCAGGTTACCAGCCTAGGCCGACGCTTTGGCTTTTTACTATTGCTGCTGATTTCCGGGTTCTGCGGAATTTCTTACGAGGTGCTGTATGGACGGCTTTTGAGCAACTTTGTGGGCGACCAGTTTGCAGTCAGCGCTTCCATTCTGCTGACATTCATGCTGGGAATTGGTTTTGGGGCGCGGATTGCCCACCGGCTCTGGCCGTGGCTCTGGCTGTTAGAATGCGGCATTGGCATTTATGCAGCCGCAGCGGCGATGGGCTCGCGGCTCCTTGAAAGCTGGTTTTATTCAATCCCTTTCTTCAGCCAGAGCCTAAGCGGAGCGATGGTTGCATGCTTCGTCCTGTTAATGGTCCCATCGTTTCTGATCGGCTGTAGCCTCCCTCTTTTTGCCGGCTACCTGGCCCGGCTGAGCCCTGGGGGTGTATTCGCGCGCGCTTACCTGGTTTATAATTTTGGGGCGGCGCTCACTGTAGTTCTGATTGAATTTGTGCTGTTGCGCAAGTTCGGCATCCGCTCAAGCGTATTCATTATGGCAACGCTCAACGCCCTGGTTGGAATGTTGCTGCTGGGGTGTTTCGGTTCTTTGCGACAAATAACCATCTCCCCGACTACATACGCCCTGCTCCCTCGCAACCAGTTGTCCGCTCTGGTTCTGGCCAGCATCGGATCGGCAATTTTTCAGTTGCTGATGGTGAAAATTGCGGAGTGTTTCCTGGGTCCGTTTCGCCAGACCTTCGCACTCGTTCTCTGCATTGTTCTCCTGAGCATTGCGGTCGGTTCTGGTTTAGTCCGCAGGTTCAAACTGCAGTTTTCGTGGCTCCTGGTGGCAGCGCTCATTGGCTTAGCCTGGCTCGTTGGGGGCCTGGATTGGTCCATTGGGCGCTACTCCGCTTTTCATCCCGCGGCCAGCATGCATCCCGCCACAGCGTTTCTGGAAAAGCTAGGGCTGCTTTTCCTTTGCATGGGGATTCCTTCGCTGGCGTTTGGCGGTTTGATTCCCGCGCTCCTGCGAGAACAGGATGATGTCGCCCGTTCCTCGGGCCATCTATTGTTCCTTTCATCGGTTGCGAACGCCCTTGGGTTCCTGCTGATGGCGCTCGTGCTGCACCGCATGTTTGATTATGGAGTCGTGATCCTGGTAGTGGCAGGAATTACGGCCGTGGCGGTTTGGACTTATGCGGGGCTGCGCACCTTCCCGTCCTTCGCGGCCGGGCTTACACTAATGACTGTTCTCGGCCTGCACTATGTCCGTTGGGACGAACACCTGCTGTATCTAGGGTATGATCGGTTCCGCTCCACGGAAGAGCTGGAAATGGCCATGACCTATCTTGAATTTCCCGAACGCTTCAAAGGAAATCAGGATGTGTTTGCCTTGAATCACTTTGGCAATGACATCTATTTTTTCATCAATGGTTATATCAGCATCGCTCTGAACTCTCCCGCTGAGAAAATCGTGGGCGCATTCCCTGCCCTTTTTTCTCCTGCCACGGACCGGGCGCTCGTGCTTGGCGTCGGCAGCGGCGCCACGTGCGGGACTGTTACACGCCTTTTTGATCGAGTGGATGGGGTTGAAATTAACCCCGTGGTGCTCCAGAACCTTCACCGCATGTCCGAGCACAATTTCGACATTGTTACGCGGACCAATGTGCATTTCATCCTGGATGATGGCATCCATTTCACCAAAGTTTGCCAGGAAAAGTACCCGCTCATTATTAACACCGTCACCGCTCCTATTTATTTCAGTTCTTCAAAGCTCTACACAATCGACTTCCTCCAATCCATCCGGCGCTGCCTTCGTCCGGGGGGCGTATATGTGACCTGGGTGGATGCCCGGGTAGGTGATCGCGGTCTCGATATTATTCTGAAAACGGTGGAAGCATCCGGGTTCAAGGAATGTGCGCTTGGAGGGATCAAATCCGGCTACTTCCTTTTGCTGTGCTCGGACGAACCGCTCAAGCTACGACAGCCAGGCCTGGTGCGAACGCATCCGGAGGTAGCGGAGTATTTCCTGGCAAACGGCATCCAGCCGCATTTTTTGCCATATGGCCTGCTTGCTACTAAAGCGTTCGGGCTGGTGATGGATGAGACTGTGCCGGTGAACACGCTCGATTACCCGGCCCTGGAGTTCCTGATGGCGAGCATGGATGACTTCTACCAAGCCAAATGGGCAACACGTCTGCTCGAGAAACTAAGCGTTACGGAGCTCTCCACAGCCCTCGAGCCGGCCATGAAGGTGGACGCGGTGGAGTTGGCACTGCATACCGATCGACTCTACAAGGATTCCCCTCTGACCGCCCGCCGCATCCGTTTATTGGATGACGCGAGCGACGATTTTTTCGATAAATACCGAGTCGCTAAATTAGACTATTACCGCGAATGGGCGGAGCGCGTGAACAAACCGGAAGTCCGCTACACGTATGCCAAGGAATTGATGCGTCAAAAGAAATATACGGAGGCCGTAGTTGAAATGCAGAAAGCCCTGGCCACCAATCCTGATTTCTACGAAGGCCATTACACCATTGGCTCCGCGAACGAACAGGCGGGAAACCTGGATCAAGCGCTCACAAATTACATCGCGCAACGCAAAGCGTTTCCGGGCGACAAACGCATCTCTCTTGCGCTAGGCAGAGTGTATTACAAAATGAACGATTATGCCCGCGCGCTCCCGCTGCTCCAGCAGGCCGCGAAGGAACGCGATTACTTCGAGAATTATCTTTATCTGAGCCTCACCCTCAAAGCCCTCGGCAGAGCAGACGAGGGTGAGGATGTTTATCAGCAAGGGATGAGGTTTGGCGCCAAACCAAAAAGCGTGGTTGAAACCAGCAACGGTTCGAATCCCAACTGAGTCCGCCGCCATTCAGTTAAGGCGAGACGCGTCCGCAGCGGCGACTCCCCCTCTCCTTCCATTTGATAAAATGGAGGAGAGGGACGGGGTGAGGAGGAGATTAGCTGCGCAAACCAGTGGCCTTTACCACTTCCAGAGCAATAAATCTTTCGTGGCCCTCCGATCGACTACACGTGACTGTAGATATCCAGCAGACTTGGCAGCAGCTGCGGTTACCGAGCCACCTCGAAAGCAAACCCTTTCAGGTATTCCGTTTCCGGAATCGATGGAATGATTGGGTGATCCGGCGACTGGCCGTAGATTGCGGTTCGGCGCAGGATTCTCCGCGCATCGTACGCGGCCGAAAGGATCACATCCTGAAACGTGACGCTGTCGACGTGATGCGAACAACAGAATGTGGCGAGCGTCCCACCGGGCTTGAGCAACTTCAGAGCGCGCAGATGAATCTCCTTGTAGCCACGCAAGGCGTCAGGCACGGAAGCACGATTCCGCGTGAAAGATGGCGGATCGAGAATAATCATGTCAAAACGAGGAATGACCTTCTCGTGCGGTTTGACTGCCGTTTGACCTTTCAGCCAGTCAAACACATTCACCGTTTCAAAAGAGCATTTCTCTCCAAAGCCGTTGTCCTCCGCGTTCCGCTTCCCCAAGGCGACTGCGTCCGCGCTCTGGTCAAGAGCATGAACTTGCCTGGCACCGCTTCGAGCCGCATGCACCGCGAAACCGCCCAGGAAACTGAAGCAATCCAACACCTGGCCGCCTTTGGCAGCCTCGGCCACGACGTCATAATTCACCTGCTGGTCGAGGTAAAGCCCCGTCTTATGACCCTCGAGCAGGTTCGTTCGGAATGAGAGTCCGTTGAGCTTTACCAGGAGTTCTCCCTCGAAGGTACCGGCAAGCACGCCGTTCGCCGTTTCAAGGCCTTCAAACTTCCGGGAAGCCATGTCGCTTCGTTCCACAATGGCGCGCGGCGAGAAAATCTTTTGAATTGCCGCCACCACTTCTTTTTTCTTCCGGTCCATGCCCAAGGCTGAAAACTGGACCACGACAACGTCCTCGTACTTATCCACGACAAGGCCGCTTAGAAAATCGCTTTCCGAATTTACTACCCGAAACGAACTCGCTTTCGGCATATGCTTCTGGCGCAAGGCCAATGCGGCCCGGATACGCTCTTCAAAAAAACGTTCGTTGACCTCCACTCGTTCAGGTGCGAGCACGCGGACGTTGATCCTGGATTTAGAGTTGTAGAAGCCAATCCCGAGCAGGCGTTGGCGGTGGTCTTTTACCTGCACGACATCCCCATCCTCTGCCGGGGCAGTGATCCGCATTACGGAGCCATTATACACCCAGGGGTGGCCAGCAACAATTCGGTCGGCATCACCCGGTTTCAGTAAAACAGTAGGTAGAGTATCCATAAATCAGTTTGTAAACAGTTCCCAGAGAACTTCGCAGGAGACAGGAGCGGGCGCAAAGTCTTTCTCAACAAGCTTTTTCGTCAAGTCAGACTGCCAAATTTCCTCAAAACCATCACTGGCTCGTTTGCTGTTCTCGAGGCGCCCAAATCCACCTCGAATTCGGCGACCCAATCGTTATGCGCTTCAGGGTCAACGAGCATCTGTTGCACTCGCCAGCTCCGCTTATCTTCGGACGGCACGACATAGGTATGGCGTGCGTTCCGGGCTTCAGGATCCAGGCAAAGTCGCTGATGGTCCGCATAGTACCGATTCATCCCCTCATCCAGCCGGGCAGCCGTCCAGGCCTCACCATCGGGTTGTGCGGTCGAACTCAAGACAGCCAGTGCCTGCTCAAAATCGGCGTTCACCAGCCCACGCAGGAAGGTGAAGATGCGCGTACGGATTTCTGCAGTAAAGGCCTTGGTATCCCGGGTGATGTCCAGCGCGGCTTCCTCGGCTCCGGGCGGACGCACTTCCTTTGCTTCAGCGCGTTGATAGTTGGGATCCCGCATCTTTTCCCAATCATCGAGCAAGCTCGAGTCCACCTGGCGAATCATCGTTCGCAGGTAAAGCTCCATCTCCCGGACGGTGTCGGTTTTTGCCCGGTCGGGCACAGTTTGGCGCATGACCTTGTGGACGCTTGAGAGATGCCGAAGCAAAAGGCCTTCGGCGCGCTGGAGCTCGTAATCTTTGACGTAATCCGCGAAGGAGCGAAACATTTCGAACATTTCGCGGGCAATGGACTTGGGCCGGATATTCTCCTGCCCGACCCAGGGATGCTTATCGGCAAAGGCATTAAACGTGGAATACACAAATTCCCGCTTGGGTTTTGGATATTCCAGCTTCTCCAGTTCGTCCATCCGCTGATCGTATTCCACCCCATCCATCTTCATCTCCGCCATCTTTTGATCCTTCACCTTGTCGAGCTGCTTGCGGAGAATCAGATCGGGATTTTCGAGGATAGATTCCACCAGCGTGAGCAGGTCCAGCGCGTAGTCCGGGTCCTCCGGATTCAAGAGCGTGATGGTTTCCATCAAATAGAGCGAAAGGGTCTGATCCATGGAGAAATCGTCCTGCAACTCCACGTTCACGCGCAGATAGGAGCCATCCTGATTTCGGGGGATGAACTCAATAACTTTTCGATCGATAAGGGAGCGAAACAACTGCCAGCCACGCTTGATATGCTCCTTCTTGGCATTCGGTGATTCGTGTGAATGCTGAATAATTCGCTGCATTTCCCGGCAACTGTCTCCCGGCCGGCTCAAAACGTTCAGCAACATGCCATGTGAAACGTGGAAGCGTGACGCAAGGCGCTCCGGCGCCGCGCCAATGAGTCGAACGAATGTATTCTTGTCCCAATTGACGAAATTCTTTTCCGGCGGCTTTCGTTTGACGATCTTCTTTCCTTCCCTGGCCTTGTCTTCGAGCTTCATGTTTTCCAGCACGTGCTCCGGCGCCTGCACGACCACCCAGCCTACGTTATCAAAGCCTTTGCGCCCGGCACGGCCGCTGATCTGATGGAAATCGCGCGCGCTCAAAATCCCGGTCTTCTGGCCGTCATACTTGCACAATTTGGTAAAAAGGACGGTTCGAATGGGAACGTTGATGCCGACGCCGAGTGTATCTGTTCCGCAGATCACCTTGAGCAAACCTTTTTGCGAAAGCTGCTCCACCAACACGCGGTACTTTGGCAATAAACCGGCATGATGGAGCCCGATCCCGTGCCGCAGCCACTTCTTGATCTCAGGTCCATACGGACTGTTGAACTTGAATCCTTCAATCTCCGAGGCAATCGCGGCTTTTTCCTCGCGCGTACAAACATTGATGCTTGTGAAATCCTGAGCGCTCTGGGCAGCCTCCAACTGGGTGAAATGGACCACATACACGGGCGATTTCCCTTCGGCTGCGAGCTTTTCGAGGGTCTGCGCGAGCGGGCTTTCGGAATAGGCATACTCCAGGGGCACAGGCCGTATTGTGGAGTGGATGGTTGCGGTTGGCCGACCCGTCAACTTTGTTAATTCCTCCTCAAAAAATTCCGTCTCACCAAGGGTGGCAGACATGAGGAGGAACCGCGCTTGCGGAAGAGTCAAAAGGGGAACTTGCCAGGCGGTGCCTCGTTCACGGTCGGCGTAATAATGAAACTCATCCATCACCACGTCCTGCACCTGGGCACGTGGGCCTTCCCTCAGGGCGATGTTTGCCAAAATTTCAGCGGTGCAGCAGAGGATGGGGGCATCGTGATTCACGGTGGCGTCACCCGTGCTTAACCCTACATTCTCCGGCCCAAATTCACGGCACAAGGCGAGCCACTTCTCATTTACCAGCGCTTTGATAGGGCAGGTATAAACCGAGCGCCGGCCTTGGGCCATCGACTTGAAATGCAGAGCGGACGCCACGAGCGACTTGCCCGAACCGGTTGGGGTTTTTAAAATGACATTCTTCTCCTCGAACAATTCCAGGATCGCTGCTTCCTGTGCGGGATAAAGGGCCAGTTTTTTGCTTTCGGTATATTCCAGGAAGGCACCCAAAAGGGCATCATTGCTGGGAGATCCATCCTTCACCAAAAAATCATAAAGAGTCGAACGCACTGCCGGATAGATTAACCGCCCCCGAACCAAAATCCAAAAGCAAAATCCTTAAACTCCATGAAAGGTGTGCTCCACCTAACTTACTTCGCCCCTGAGCCTGGCCCAGGAGTCCCCTTTCAAAGGGGCAAAATTCCTTACCCCAGCGGCAAAGGCGAGCCTTCGAGCCGACGCCCTGGGTAACAAATGAAATTGAAACACCCTCACTTTCGAGCGAAACGAGGCGAGCCCGCGAGCATCTTCTTCGTCATTCTCCATTCTGATTTTGTCATTGCCCATTGCCAAACCCCAGCCGTGGTGACCTGAAGGTAGCCCAGGGTCAGCGCCGATGCTGTTCCCGGCGCGTCACCCTGGGTAAAAAACCAAAACGAGACCCCCCTCACTTCCGAGCGCCAGCGAGGCGAGCTCACGAGCATCACCGGACCCTTGGGTTCCAGGCAGGCACCTGAACTACGGCAAGAGCGACAAAAAGGCGGATGGTGTGAAAGGCCGTTTCCTGACCATGGAAGGACGGCTGGATTCTTGATCTGGTGCCGGCAACTCCAAATGTTACATTGTGCGGGGCTGACCCGTTCATGCGCTGTTAACGCTTTGATGGAACAATCGCGTGAGCCTTAATTAAAAAGTTGGTGGCGTCGTACGGTTTGAAAAGAGTGAATTGCTCATGTGCAGTATCCCTCTCATAGACAACATTGCAGTCGAGAACCACGGTTGTGCCTGAGTTGAGCCCAGTTTGTTTGTAAACCTGCCATCGAGTAATCGAATGTTTTTGGTAACCACCCAATTGTTTTGGAACATCCATCAGTACCTGTGCCCACTGCTGGCGAGGTGTATTACGGTAAAACTCTGATCCGTAATCGCTTAACGCGTCATAAACTCCGTTTGTCGCGAGCATTGCAAAATGACGGGATAAAAAACGTTCGCTATCCAACTTGGCTTGCTTAACTCCGCAACCGCCCACGTATAGGCACAAATTGCAAAGTATTACCAAAAAAAGAATTGGCCTACGTTTTCTTATTTTTATTGCCATTTTTGAGATAATGATTGCACTGACGTTTTTCAAGACGACAAACTGCGTCAGCTCTTTTTTTGGAATGCGTTTATAAAATAGCCTAGCTTTTTTCTAAAAACCAAAGCACAGCAAACGCAAACGAGCACAACAGCGGCTACCCACCCAAACATGAGTGACTCGATATCAGCCTTGCCGCTGTAATTCGTTTTGACAGCATAATTGCGCACCAGATCGAGATCGATGGACATTTCAGGTAAAACGCGTGGCGAAATATAGCTAGGATCCGCATCCAGTACGTAGATCCTTGGCTCAAGGTACAGCGTATACCTACCTGAAGCTGGAATAAGAAAAAGCTCGTTAATATGCAAGAGTGCAAGTGCGTGAGGTTCGCTTCCGTGTGAAATACTCGTATGAGGACGCAGCCTTCTACGGATTCTGGTTGGATACTTTCCATACTTAGCTGCTTCCATCGTGTTAATTAAGCCGGGCGCACGAAGGCCCAGTCGTTCGTACGCACCGGGAACATTTAGGTAACAGTCATTGGTACACTGAATAAAAATTTCAATAATAGGATTGGCGTTTGACAAAGAATGACAAACGATTCCCGCTCTCAATGCGCCGGTTTGCGAATGCCAGGATATCTCTGACTCATTTGGGTTTCCACAAGTCCTCTCCGATACAATGATGCCAAAGAAAATACCAGTCAGCAGAACAGTTATTAGAAGCTTGCTCATCGAGGACTGGGGGTGCCGATTATATCTGGCCAATAGGGAAATTCGTCCGTGCTTACAGGCATAGTAGGGGGTGGACATTCGTGATGGATAATCTGCCATTGACCTACCTCAACTGGTCCCCAAGCTTCCGCCTTCCAATACCATGTGAATGTGCAAATAGGCACTGAGATGTTTTCACCTTTGCTATCTTCGTTGCCACAGGCACAGCTCATGACATGATAAATCGGACCTTCAGATTGCACGCGGAGTTTCCTGGCCATGGAAGGAAGACTGCTCTCTCGCTCCGGTGCCGTCAATTGCCAATGCTCCATTGTGCTGGGCAGGCCCCTTAGCGGTTCCAAAGTCAAAACAACCAAAGTTCGAGAAAGAAGGACTGAAAAAAAGATCCAAATTTAAACGCCCACTTTGCGCCACTTCGGTTTTGCCCCTGACACCTATTGGACTACGCTCCTGGGTGCATACGTCCTTAGACCAGAGCTAAAAGTCCGTACACCTATGATGCACTTTTTCTTGGCGCCAAGGCGTGGATTACACTTCGATCAGGGAATCGTTTTCTAGAATGAATCGCTGATATTAGCATTACTGCCGTGACCGGAACCAAGCCGCTGTGAAACGGGGCCTTAACCGGCTGGGCCTTCGAAAAGCAGTAAAGGACAGAGTCGAGGCTGGCGGTAGGACCCAAAACGGGAAATGGATAGACGCAAATACCGGAGAGAATTTTTGAAGTACCGAAACGCCTTGGGATAAATATGGCCACGAGAATCGCAGTTTGATTAAGAAAGCCAAAGCCAAAGGAATGACGCGGCCGGAATTTAATAATTACGTGAGCTTACATCCTGAGTGGTTTTAAATCGAAAAACCTGCTAACAATCTTAGTCACCGATTCGAGAAACCAAACCGACCATGAACAGCAAGGAGATTATCGAAAGTGTTTATCGCAAGGATTATACGACGCTACGGGAAGCAATTGATTATGGCGTGAATCTGAACGTGCCTGACGAAGACGGGAGAACCCCGCTGATGCATGCTGTTTTGGCGAGTGATGCTGATGCAAAAATGGTCCGGTTTCTCGTGGACAACGGTGCGAACCCAAACAGCCTGGATAGGGCTCAAAAGTGGACGGCCCTTCATCTCGCAGCGCGCGACCAAAAAGTGCCTATCGTCAAAGCTCTTCTCGATCTGGGCTCGGTCGTGGATGCTGAAGACTCATTCGGGAACACCCCACTCTGGCGTTGCGTTATGGAGGCCAAACCAAGACCAGAAATCTTGAAAATGCTTCTGGAGAATGGAGCGAACCAAAACAAGAAGAATGCTCATGGTGCTTCACCACGGGACATAGCCGAGAGAATGGGAAAGACGGAGGCACTTAGCCTTTTTGCCGGCTAGAGAATGCCGTCTCGTCAAGGCCGAAGGGAAAGGCTTAACAGTCTACAAAAGAAACAATTTTGCGTATCATTAAGGGGTCACCCCGCACAATGTAACATTCACTTCTTTTCCCTCACCCGATTGGCCACGTGGCCTGTGGCCCACATGACCACCTGCTCCGCTAACCACGCCCAGGTCATAGCCGTTTCCTGCCGCAGGCATCTACCTGTTTTGATTTTTGCGATCCCCTTTCCGGCGCACTTCCAGGTCCTTCCTTTTCCAGCCCCGCCGCCTCAATTCTAAAGCCAGAAGCGTAGAAGCGCTTTGACGCATTCAAGCTAAAGCACTCGTCACTTTTCCTGGCCTGCGGGAACGCTCGCATTCGATTTTAGCTGCACGCGGATATCAAACGCAGGAAGGTGCACGGGCTGCAAGTACGGAGTTCCTGTTGAAATAAAGAAGCGAGGTTGAACCGTAAGACTATACACCGCATTAGAAGACACAGAAAACAGCTCATCCAGGGGGACACTCGCTAGTTTGTTGGAAATCGATGCATCACTAATCCACCAATGTTGTCTGTTTAGCGCCTTCTCACGTTGCAGCGGCTTGACACCGAAGGCCAATCCGGTTTTTGTTTTAGGGAGAGTTGGACAAGAAATGGAGAGGGCATTTTCGCGTTTTGGTTTATTTATTGCTACTTGGTTTGTAGTAGTCATGTAAACGTACAACACGGGATTGTATGGCGTTTGCTCCAAAGCATAGCCCGCCTTATAACCATTTGTTTCACTGCACCAGCGAATTTCCAATTCGGGACCCGCTCCGAAGGAAAGAAAGCTGATACTCATACTTAGAGCAACCAGAATCTTACACATATTGTGTTTAGTGATCATTCTTTAAGGGGTCCCGCACAACGTAACCTTCACTTCTTTTCCCTCACTCGATTGGCTGCGTGGCCTCTGGCCCCCATGACCACCTGCTCCGCGATCCACGCCCAGGTCATGTTACTTTCTCCCCGCAAGCGCCGGGCGCCCTTGGATTTGCGTGCAGTTTTGCGCACCAACAATACTCGAAATCACCAATTATGGCCAACGCAAAGGGCGGGCGGCGGTTAGGTGAAGTCGTCTTGTTCGGCATTCCGGCCGAGAAGCTGCAGGCCGATCTCACCACAGACTTTAATAAAGCGCCCATCAGTCGAAAGCGGTCCATCACCAGGGTGAATTGCGTTTGCCCCGGTAATTTCGGCTGCTGAAATAATACGGTCCCAGCGAGTGATGTAGCACCTTAAAGCTTTGCCGATGCAAATTGAATCGTCCCCAAGGGCAACGTGTGCGGAACCGTAATCCTCCTCGGTATAGACCGTAACTGTTTTCACGCCTGCTCGCTTGAACTGCCAAAGCAACCGGACAGCGGCATCTCCGTGGTCTGCGATGATTACTTTTTGGATCATGGGAGTGTTCAACTGTTAGTTGGACTAAAGCACGGTTCAGTATAACACGGCACTCTTCGGCCTAACAAGTCTGCCCTTGGTATTAATTATTCTGGCGGGCGGACTCATCACGAGCACGCCAGTAACCCGGAGAACCTTGTCGATCGCGCTCTTTGCAGCCTTGCTTGCCCCTTTGCGTTGCAAAAAGGGATTGCACCGAACACAGGGACTCTTCTGAGACTCCCGAAGACAGCCATAGGATCGAACCGCCCCTGACGCCCTCTTCCACGCAGCAAATCCTTCCGAGTAAAACTACGGTGCAATGCATAGTGCAAAAAGAGTGCAATCCCCTTTGGGGCCTTTTTCTGGCATGCATCGGTCCGCTTTCTGCGCTCTCTGTTTCCTCATGTTGAACGTCCCTCCGCCGTTTCCGCTTTTGCGAATTTTGTGCCTCTTTGCGGCTACCTTTATCCGTGTAATCCGTGGTTAAACCTCCCTCCTCTGAGATAACTTCCAGCCGTCCAACCTTACGGGTGCCTTACGCCTTCCGTTATAAAGTAGCCCCTCAAATCCTTAGTAAAACGCCCTCAGAATTTCCTCCGACACCACTTTCACCCAATAAAGACAATGGGTTTACGGGTCCCATCTACAAAATCAATAATGTTTTCTGTATTACTTACGGGTTTACGGGCTTGGGAGGGGGGTGGCTACACCCCGGCGTTCAGTTCCTCTCCACCGAGGGGAGTAGAATATGTTTGGTGTCAGCCGCTGTTGTAGACAAAATGAATTCCAACCAAAAAACATTTGAGGAGAAAGAAGGACGCGTGGCAGCAATGCCTTCCTTCCCCTCTT
>JAQGOV010000369.1 GCA_028293425.1 Verrucomicrobiales bacterium | reverse complement strand
TGAAGCGATTGCCAGCGAGGAATTCGATTACGTCAACCTTCATTGGTACTTCGTTAACCACTTGAACTGGTCCTGCGTCGAGGCGGCGCACAAGCGGGACATGGGGGTTTTTATCATTAGCCCGAACGACAAAGGCGGGAAACTCTACGATCCGCCACCAAAACTGGTGGAGCTCTGCCGCCCGCTAAGCCCGATGCAATTCAACGACCTTTATTGCCTCGGTCGTCCGCAAGTTCACACCCTGAGCTGTGGCGCAGCCCGGCCCACAGATTTTGACGAGCACATTCGCGCTCTCGATTATTATGACAAAATTGCCGAAACCGTTGCTCCTATCGAGCGTCGTCTCCGGGCGGAAATGGAACGCACCTTGGGGGCCGACTGGTGCGCTCGTTGGTTTGAAGGCGTGCCTCAGTACGTCGATGTGCCGGGAGAAATAAACCTGCTGGAAATTCTTCGTCTTTGGACCTATGCAAAGTCCCTGGACTTGGTCGGTTGGGGAAAGATGCGTTACAACCTGCTTGGCCAGGGAGACCACTGGTTTCCTGGAGGCAATGCTTCCTCATTCGCAAAGTTCGACCTCCAATCCAGCCTCGCCAAGAGCCCGTTCGGAGCCCGAATTCCTTCAATTTTGCAGGAAGCACACCAAATGCTTCTGGATGAGCCTAAAAAGCGCCTCAGCGAGAGTTGAGAAAACCGCCAAATACGGTAAGCTCACCCACGAGCACACCCAAAGAAGTTTGAATCTTTGGCCAGGATTACCTTAAGATTAAAAAAATGTATGCGTGAGCGGAACCTGCTGTATGTCTTTCTTGTTCTGAATGTTGCCCTTGCGGGCGCGTTCATCGTGTACCTGTTTGTTTCCACTTCGGGGCAGCCGAATGTGCAATTGGCCAGCTTCGGGACCAACAACGCAGGGCAGGGACCCAAATGGACAAATAATCTCAAGGCCGCAGCCACTGTCACCAACGCCGCCGCGCCGCCTCCAACAAATGCCGCTCCAGTCACCAATACCGTGGCCGAGGCACCTGCTCCGAAGCCGGTGTTTACGCAAAAGAAGTTCACTTGGGAGGATGTGGAAACAGACGCATATAAGAGCTACGTCGAAAGCCTTCGAGCCGTCGGTTGCCCCGAGGACAAAATCCGCACGATCATCAAGACCGACATCGATGAACTCTTCCTAAAGAAGAAGCAAAAATTGGCCTCTGAGACCGACCGGAAATGGTGGACTGCCGAGTACAGCTACGCGTTCATGGTGAACTCCATCGGCGAGAAAGGGCAACATCTCGAGGAAGAGCGCCGTGACCTGCTCGCCAAACTGCTTGGGATGGAAGCCACGCAGAAGGACGATTTTCAAAACCTGCAATGGGGGCCCGTCGAATTAACTGGTCCTGTGCTCGGTAATCTCGTTCCTAAAATCCATAATGAGGTCCAGGAAATCTGTGCCCGCTCCCAGGATCGACAGATGACCTACCAAATGGATAAGGCCAACACTGGCCAGCCCATGAACCCTATTGAGATGGCCAAGCTCCGGGAACAAACCCGGATTGATCTGCGCAAAATTTTGACCCCCGACGAAGTGGAAGAGTTTACCCTGAGGTATTCCCACAACGCGCACAACCTTCGCGGTGAACTGCGGGGTTTTGATCCCACGGCTGAGGAATTTCGCAAAATTTTCCGCGGGATCGATCCGCTCGAGCATCAAATGGCTCTGGAATACGGGAGCCCTGAGGCGATGAGTGAGAAACAACGTGAGCGATTCCTTCGCCAGCGCGAAAACGCCATCAAGGAAGCCCTTGCTCCGAATCGCTACGAAGCCTATCTCATGACGAAGGATCCTCTCTTTCGTCAGGCCCAGATGACCGCTTCGCAATATGGAGCCCCTTCGAAAGTAGTAATGCCCATCTACCAGATGACCAAGTTAAACGAAACCAAGCGGCAGAAGATTTTGGGCGACAATAACCTTTCCCAGCAGCAGAAGAACGAGGCTTTGAGCGCGGTGAACATGGATCAGCAGCGATTCATTCAGCAAATCGTTACCGAGGCTATCACCCGGCAGCAGCAACAGCAGTAGCAAGAATCAATCTAGGATGCGCGCTCGATAAAAGGCGGCTGACGCATTACTTGGGTCCGTGAACGTCACCGTGCCGGTGATATTGGTCAAAGTGAAGAGCGGAAACCAGTTGTTCGGCGGCATGCGCTTTTCCACCAAGTAACGGAAGCCGGCATTCCCAATTACGTTCCACTGATACTCACCTGAAGGCAGACGGACTCCGCGCTCCAGACGACCCGTGGTAAAGAGCGCGTTGCCGCTGCGCAGGCTGAAGGGCGGCGTTGCCACGCTGGAGGGCGAAGCAGGAGGCGCTATGGTTGTAACGGGTATAATGGGCGAGAAGCCGAATTTGCCGCCTCGAGCCCTCGCCTCTTCGTAAGAATTGCCCCAGGCCGCTTCCCACGCTCGGAGCTGGATGTAAGCGACCGCTTGCGGAAGAACATCCGGAAACTCGTAAATCGATGAGTTGATGAATCCAGCTAGCACACCCGTCCTGAAAGGCTTGGGCTGGGCCAACGGTCTCAGGATAGCAGAAGAAGGCCCGGCATACATTTGCGCGAGGTAATTGGATCCTGCGAGTTTGGTTACTCCATCCACATCATAAACTGGAGCGTTAAGGGTTCTGTTGTCGAAAAGCAAAATACCTCCACCTATCGCATTGGTTACAGCGAGCGTGGCAGGCAGACTGATCACGGAACCGATCTGGTTTTCAACCGTGGCTACGTAAATGCCCGCGTCCGTATTGGAGACGGAAGAGAACCCAAGCGAAGCGTTTGTGGCATTTGGAATGTTCGTGCCGTTCGCCGACCATTGGTATCGCAAGGGCAGAGCGCCCAGAGCTGCGACACGGATGGCAAAAGCGTATCCCGCTGAAATCGTTTGGCTCTCCGGCTGCAGAATGATAACGGGAGATTTCGGCGCGGCATCAACCGTCAAGCTGGCGTTCGAACTGGTGATGGTATTCGCCACGTTGCTGACCACGACTAGATAAGCGCCAGCGTCTTTGTTTTTTAAATCGTTTAGTTGCAGAAAGAAGTTCGTTTGATTGGGGATGGCAGCGCCATCGTGATACCATTGATAGAAGATCGGTGGTCCTCCGAACGCAGCCACTGTAAACGTGGCGCTCGAGCCTTCAATCCCTCCAGCGCTGGAGGGCTGTTGCAGAATTTGGACCGGCTCTTCCAGCCAGCCCACCGAGACATCATCGAGATAAGTGGCTCCGGATTGATCATCGAATTCAAGCCGGGTCTGGCTCTGGAGGGCTGTGACATGCGAGTAAAACAAGTAATGCCATTGAAAGTTTGTTCCGGGGACAAAAGTGAAGTTGGTGAGCTCCTGTCCACCCCAATAAACCTTGGGAACGGCAACCTTGGTCGCAAACTTCAGGACGTAGTTTCGGCCGGGCGTGGTTTGGAGGTCCTGGTAAACAGAACTGTAGATGATGAGGTGATTGGTCCCTTGAGCGGATTGCTTGCCGACCTCCATCCCGATTCCTGACACTCCCCACTCTTCATAGTCATTTATCTCAAAGCTGCCGTTCAGGACGATATTGCTCTGGCCGAATGCGGTCGAATTCGCCAAGCACAGCCAAAGGAGGCAGGCCAGCCTAATATAAATTGAGAGTTCCTTGCTCACGCAGGGACTGTATTTGACCAAGCTGCGGCTGAGAAGGTAAAAACGGTCCGGGTGAACGAGCCGTGCCGCGACCGCGGAACAGTCTGTCCTAAACAGGGACAACCGACGTCCAAAGCTTGGTGTTTGTGAATGTGTGCCCAGGCGGGATCCGAGCTCTGAAACTTTTCTCCAACCGAATAAGTTTAGAAAACTGACCTGTCCACGGGCTTTTATTGAGCCGTTCCAGAACGAGCAACATTTCGTTCTGAGCCCGGCAAGGAAGGTGCTAGAGGACGGCACGAGCAGAGGCGGTTTGACGGTTGGACAGTGATTGGTATGATGCGCGCATGATTTCGCATCGCTCCCGCCAGCTCAGTTGTGTCGCGGTTGGATTTTGTTGTTTTGTTCTTTGCCAGATATTGAATGTCCAGGCCGCCGAGCCGGGCCAGATGCAACGGGGTAAGCTCTTGTATCTACAAAACTGTGTGATGTGCCACCAGACGGCCGGGCAGGGGATGCCAGGCACGTTCCCCCCGCTTGCTGTGTCGGATTACTTTGCGAAGGATTTTAACCGCGCAATCCTGGCAGTGGTCCAGGGAGCCTCCGGGAGAATCACGGTTAACGGCAAGCTATTCAACAACATCATGCCGCCGGTAAACCTGGACGATCAAAAAGTGGCTGATGTGCTGACGTATGTCCGCAACAATTTCGGGAACTCCGGCGATGCGATTACCGCGGACGATGTTAAATCCGTCCGGGCCAAATCACGCTTTCCGACTTACGCACAACTTCTGCAAGCGAACACCTACGCACCCCTTCCGAAGCCGCCCACCGGGTTTGCGCTTCGGGAGGTGGTGCGTTTGCCTGAAAACGGCCATCGCCTCGCAAGCGACAACGGCAAGGGGCTCTTTGTGCTGGGGCCCAAAGGCCAGGTGTGGCAGGTTGATATTTCCACAGGCAAGTTGACTCAAGTCCTCAAGCCGGAAGATTACATCGAACAATCGGCAGGTGATCCCGGCACAACGGGAATGACGTTCGATAAGGAGCACCGCTTCTACCTGGTAGCCGATCAGCGCAACGAGTCTGGCTCACTGGTCACCAACAACGTTATAATTTATCGTTCGGCTGGTCTCAAGAATGGCACTATCGAGAAGCCGCTCCCGTGGTTGCGGGTTTCGTATCCGTGGGGCGTCGGGCCATTCAATCATGGCGTTGGCCATATCGCGCAAGGGCCGGATGGTTACCTTTATGTTGGCAGCGGCTCACGCACCGATGGCAGTGAGCCTGGCCAGGACCCGCGATATTTCAAAGGCGGCGAGGTTCCTCTGACAGCCTGCATTTGGCGGATCGACCCAAAGTCCGAGAAGCCTGAAGTGGAAGTGTTCGCCCGCGGTCTGCGCAATCCGTATGGTTTTTGTTGGACGGACAAAGGACAGTTGTTTGCCACGGATAATGGGCCGGACGCCGACGCGCCGGAGGAACTGAACTGTGTTGAGCAGGGTAATCACTATGGGTTTCCGTTTAAATTCTCAGACTGGACCGAAAAGCCTTACCCTTACACGCCGGACGCGCCTGCCGGTCTGACCTTCAAGCTTCCGGTTGCGAACCTGGGGCCAGCCGCCAGCGGCAGCCCGGGCAAGCCTTGTTTCACTTTTGGACCTCACTCGTGCCCAGCAGGCATTGTTTTCCTTGGAGATGATTTCCCAGAGCCTTACCGAGGAACCTTGCTGGTCGGCCGTTACGGGAACTTAATCAAATCACCAAGCGACGCTGGATTCGATTTGCTGCGGATGAAGCCAGTGAAAAATGCCCAGGGCAATTACGAGACCGAAGTGCATAGCGTCATGTCGTCCGTCGCCCGGCCCCTTGACGTAATCACTCTTGGAAAGGGGAGGATCTATATTCTTGAGTATAGTCGCCAAACGCAGCACCGCGCCGATGTGAGTATGCTCCCTGGGCGCATCCTCGAATTGTCAGTGAAAAAGTGAGCATGCGCACCTGCGTCATTTTCAATCCCGCGGCAAGGGGCGAGAAAGCCGCGCGATTCCGTCAGCATCTGGCGGAGATATCCACCCAATGCACACTGAAACCAACCTATGCTGCCGGGGCAGGGCGCGCTTTGGGTGCGGAGGCGGCCAAGGAAGGGTTTGAGATCATTGTTGCGGCGGGTGGCGATGGAACGGTGAATGAAGTGCTGAATGGCATTGGCGATGTGCCGGAAGCGTTGGCTCGAGTTCGCTTCGCAGTGATGCCGCTTGGCACGGTCAATGTTTTCGCTAAGGAACTCCGCATGCCCACCGGTTTCACCGCAGCTTGGAATGTAATTCTCCAGGGCAGGGAAACCACTATCGATTTGCCGGAGGCGGAATACTCGGCTGGAGGGAAGCCGCAAACGCGTTTCTTCGCCCAAATGGCCGGCGCTGGGCTTGATTCACGAGCCATCGATTTGGTGGATTTTCAATTGAAGAAAAAGATTGGCGGCCTGGCGTATGTGATGGCTGGTCTGAAGGCTTTGAAAGGCCCGCTGCCACAAATTGTGGCCACGGATGGCAAAGAGACACACCAAGGTGAATTGGTGCTCATTGGCAATGGCCGCTTTTACGGCGGAAAGTATCCGCTCTTTCCGCTAGCGGATTTGCGCGATGGTCTGTTGGAGGTCTCGGTTTTCCCGAAAGTTAATTTTCAAGGTTTCATGCGCGCTGGTTGGGGTCTGCTATTGAATCAGCTGTATTCCTCGGGCGGAGCCAAACATTTCAAAGCTGAGTCGATTCAACTCTACAGCTCGTTGCCGGTTCTATTTCATGTGGAGGGAGAAAACACGGGCCAGCTTCCGGCGAAATTCAGCATACGTCGAAACGCGCTTCGAGTGGTGGTGCCGTGAGGGCTGATCCGTTCTGGAAAAGCCCAATGACCAAGGGGATGGATTGACGACTTGTAGTGCGAGCCTTTCTCACCAGGGACGGAGTCCGTTCCATTTTTCCAGCGAAGTCGTTCCGTTTTAGAAGGAGCCTATGACCAAGGGCCGGTGTCCAAAGTAATGGCTGGCTGGGAGGGTCGTACGTTTTGGTCTCGAATCGTAACGAAAAGTACCATTTTGCGGTTTCAAGGGCTTATCCAAGCGGGTTGGAAAAGTTATAGGTTCTTCAAGATTTCAAAATAATAGGTAACAAGGTCCGGCCCCTTAAAGTCACTTCCGTAGCTCCGGAGCAAACAACGTCCTCAAGCTCG
>JAQGOV010000363.1 GCA_028293425.1 Verrucomicrobiales bacterium | reverse complement strand
TATTCCCGGTCCTTTGTGAACTCACTGATTGTCATGCCTGTGATTGTCGCACTGGTGATGATGATCCTTTCGAACAACCTGATTACCGCGTTTGGCATGATGGCGGTGTTCGCCATCGTCCGCTTTCGAAATATTTTGCGCGACACCTTGGATACAACTTACATCCTCGTGGTCATCGTGATAGGCATGGCGGCCGGCTCACAGAAGTTCGCAAGCGCAATCATCGGCTGCATCATCATGTCTATCGCGCTAATGTATCTGTGGTACAGCTCTTTCGGCAGCCGCCATCGTTATGATTTAATAGTCAACCTGCATTGGGCTCGTTCAATTAAGGAACTGGAAGACCTGCGCCGAATTTTGAGCCGCCATAGCTGGAAAGCTCACCTTGCCAGCCAGCGTTCGCATGAAGGTTATGAGGGAGCTGACCTTTCCTACCGCCTCCTCCTTCGCGATACAAATCGAATCGAAGACCTGTTGAGCGAAGTCCGCCAGATCACTGGCGTGTCCCGTGTCACGAGCATGATGGCCGAAGACGAATCCGAACTGTAAACAAGGAGAGATAAAAATATGGCTATAGAATCATTACCACCAATCCCAACACCGACTGGTCAGCGTTGGCGTGAGTTTCGCATCCGTGTTCTGCCAATCTTCGTTTTTATCGCCGCAGTCATAACGCTCGGTACGCTGTGGAAAGGTTACGTGCAGCCCGGCGGCGTAATTGGAACCGTTGAAGCGATCACCACCGCCGTCACCAGTATTGCTGATGGCCAATTGATCGATTTGGGGGTCGACAAATTCGACAGTGTCAAAAAAGACCAGGTAATTGGCACTGCCTCCCGGATGGACACTGAGCTAATTTCTGCCACGCTCGCTTCTATTTCTGCCGACCTGCAGGTGATGCGGGCAAGGATGATGATGGACGAAAAGCGTTACGCTCAGTCCAGCCAGGAGCTCCAGCTAAATCTTCTGACCCACAAAGTCCAACTGGTTGTCGAGAAAGTAAACCTGGTTCAGGCCTCAAATGAATTCCACCGCGTTTCCGAACTCTACAATCAGCAAAACACTCTGGCTACCGGTTCCGAGTATGATTTAGCGAAAGCCAAGAACGACTCTCTGCAGGCGCAGATTAGAGAACGGACGCAGTTGATCAAGGACATGGAAGATTCCTTGACCAGCTTAAAAGCGAGCGAAGGATCCCAAGGCAAAGATCCTGTCAGTTTGGCCATCCAGGCAAAGGAGCTGGAATTCCAATTGGCCGTGAAACCGTTGCCTTTGAAAGCTCCAATCGATGGAGTGATTACGATGGTGAACAAGCGCGTGGGCGAACGCCTTCTTAAGGGCGACATCATTCTCACGGTCAGTTCCCCGAGGACTGATCGCATCGTGGCCTATATCCGTCAGCCTGTGAATTACGTGCCGACAACAAACGACACAGTCGTCGTTCGCTCCCGGACTCAAAAGCGCACGGTTGGGACCGGCCAGATCCTGCGGGTGGGAGCGCAACTCGTTTCGATCGACCCGTTGCTGCTCTCCCCTGATGGGAAGCGGCTTGAAATGGGCCTGCCCATCCTGGTCAGCCTCCCGGCGGGCATGAACCTGACCCCAGGTGAGTTTGTAGATATGGCCATCAAGCCGAAGGGCAAAGGCTGATTTACAGGGGACCTGCGTCCTCAAAAAACAATTCAGAGCCTGACGGATTGATTCCGTCAGGCTTTTTTGTTTGGAAGATTGCCAACAGCCCGAGGGAAGATAAGTTTCGGTATGAACAATGCGTTCTCAGTGTCTGGCTGCTGGCAGGGCGATTACGATGAAGCAGGCCTGCGCGCTTGGGCTGAAGAATTGCGCTCCAAGCTGGGAGCCCCAAAAGTGTCTCTAGGTCTCGTGTTCCTGCATCCGCGGTTGTTTGCCAACGCGGACAAAATCCTGGAGCTGCTCCAGGTTCACGGGCGTATCCCATTGCTGGCTGGTTGTTCCAGCATGGCCATGATCTCGGGCGAAAAAGAATTAGAAGGAAACTGCGCTATTGCGCTTGGACTGTACCATTTACCAGGCGTGGAACTCAACGCATTCCACTTCACCGAGGAAAACCTGGATGAGTCCACCGGCCCGGCTTATTGGCATCTGCAAACCGGTGTGGTACCCGAGCAGACCAACGGCTGGCTGGTGTTCGCCGATCCCTTCACGCTGGACTCCGAGCGCTGGATGGAGAGTTGGAATGAGGCTTACGCCCCCTTGCCCGTTGTAGGCGGACTGGCCAGTGGCGATCATTCCGAACAACGCACTCAGGTTTACCTAAACCGCTCGGTCTTCGATGAAGGTGGTGTGGCTATATCCATCGGGGGGGCAGTCACACTCGCCAGCGTCATCTCGCAAGGTTGCACTCCCATTGGAGAATCATGGACCATCACGAAGGCGGAACGAAACCTCATTTATGAAATCGGCAACCGGCCAGCCTATGCGCTTCTTGCCGAAACGGTGAGCCAACTGAGTCCCGAGGAGCAGCAACGGTCCCGGGGCAATCTGTTTATCGGCCTGGTCATGAACGAATACTTGGAGGAGTTCCACCGGGGCGACTTCCTTATCCGGAACATTATTGGCGCGGACCCAAAAACAGGTGTCCTGGCGGTAGGCGCTTTTCCGCGGATGGGACAGACTGTTCAATTTCAACGGAGGGATGCCGCCACCGGCACGGAAGACATCACTGCCCTATTGAAGCGCAGCCACACAGAATTGAAGAACAAAACCATTTACGGCGGCTGCCTATGCAGTTGCAACGGACGGGGCAAGCGCCTCTTTGGGGTACCGGATCATGATGCCAGCCATGTTCAGGCCGAACTGGGTCCGATCGGATTGGCCGGTTTTTTCTGCAATGGCGAAATTGGCCCGGTCGGCGGCAAAAGCTTTCTGCATGGCTATACGGCTTCCTTAGCCCTGTTTGTGGGAAAGGCATAGCAAATGCCAGCCGCCTTTCAGTAGAGTCTTTTGCTTGACGCTCTCTCAATGAAACACGGCGCGCATCTTTTTGCAGATTGAGGGCTTCCATCCGCAATCCAGAAGCAAGGAGTTAAAGCCGTTTATGAAGCGGAATCTGGGGAGTGCTTCGCACGTCGTGGGCAACGAAGGAGAGGATCAATTGGGTTCCTAGGAGGACCGGCAGGGCAGCAAGCATAACCGTGCCGCAGGTGACAGGGTGGCCAGTAGCCAGGGAGTGAGCCCAGCGCTCCAAGCCAAAGGCAGTCCCGAATAAAAACGCGGCCAAACCCAGGAGAAGTTCCAAGGAGGCAACGCTGAAATTGCGCAAGAAATGAGTATAGAAAATACGCTTGGCCGTATTGACAAGATTGTTCCACAGGAAGGTCAGGAATACTTCCCGGATCCGGAGGCTGCTGTGGAGGTGTTCATAGCTCGCATCCATGGGCACGTCTTCCACAACTGCAGCGAGTGTGTTAAGACGGAACAAAAGGTCCGATTCAAAGAAATAACGCTGACTCACCTTGTCCTCCAGAAGTTCCGCCAGGACTCGGTGATGAATGGCAACATAGCCATTGGTAGGGTCCATGACGTGCCAATAGCCTGTGGAAAGTTTGGTGAAGAAGGAGAGTACCGCGTTGCCAACGAGCCGGATCTTGGGCATGGAGCTTAAGGAACGCAGCATGAAAAATCGATTGCCTTTGGTGTAATCGGCGCGTCCCAGGAGAATGGGTCGCAGAAATCGGCCGATCATCTCAGGAGCCATCTGGCCATCGCCGTCCACCTTCACGATTATATCTGCGGCGCCTTCCAGTGCATGCCGGCAGCCGGTCAGGGTAGCCCCGCCGACGCCAAGATTGCGGGGGTGGACCAGCACTTCGACCCGCGGATCGTTACAATGGGCGCGGATATGATCCCCGCTACCATCCGGGCACGCGTCATCCACGCAGATAATGGAATGAACTTCCGGGCCGATTCTGGCGATGACACCACACACGTAAGGGACAACCTTGTAACAGGGGATAACGACAGCCACCCTCCAGTTCGTGGGGAGGGAAGTGACAAAGGGCTCGTCTTCCGGATTTGGCAGAGGGAGGACGCTCATGTGGATCGCCAGGCTGTGATCAGGAACAGAGGCATGAAAGGAACCGACCATGGCATGGGGGATGTGGCAATCCGCTGAAAGCCACTTTTGTCAAGAAAGGCTTCGACTTCGTTGGCCGTGTGATAATGGTCCATTGGTTTTTCGATCCCAAAGACCTTGCGGAGTCCGCAGTAAAGGCGGTTCTCCGTGGGAAGGGAGGTGAAGAGAAGGCCACCTGGCTTAAGCCACCGACGCAGGACATTCACGGGCAGATTAAGATCCCTGAAATGTTCGAGCACATCCGCGGCGATGGCAGCATCGAAGCGAGTCGCACCCAAGTCCAGACAAGCAATATCGCCCTGCACAATGGTAACGTTCTGAAGGTCGTAACGCTGTTTGACAAGTGTAGCTTGTTTGGTCTCCAGATCGACAAGTGTGAGGTGATTGAACTTGGCGGCAAGAGTCGGAAGGAGGACGCCTGAGCCGCCACCGAAATCCACGCAGCTTTCCTTATGCTGAAGATGGCGGTTGAGCATGCGGTTGAGAATGTGCAAGCGCTCCCAGAACATGCGGCGAAGAAGCGGGTTCCGAGCATAGTAAAGCCTGGGGATGTGGTTGCTGTTATCGGCGATCTGGGCCAGAAAACTGATTGGAACCTGAATAAGTTCTGTTGGCGAAAGGGTGGAGTTGCTCATGGATTTGGTTGGAGGGTGTTGGCTTGCTGGCCATGGGGCGATTCCAATGCGATGGCTGGGGCTCCTAGGTCGAGCATGACGAGCTGATCCAGCCGGGCTACAATTTTCTGCTTTCGTGTCATCTCCAAAAGTGCTCGCCGAGTGTGGATGGCATAGTCAGCCAGCTTTCGATAAACTGGATAGCGAACGTTGAGCATCGGCTCCAGGTCGGCGATGGTTTTAATCGAATAGCCGTCAGCCTCGAGAATGACATATCGGACACCCCAGGAGCGGAGGTATTCGGCTAGTTCTTCAGCGGAAAGGTCCGCCGGAAAGTGCAGCCAGGGATTAATAAAACCGGGCTCGGATGCGGTCAGGATCGGATTGCGCGTGAAATCAAAGTGGAAGGGCAGAGCGGTCCAAGCGAAGACGATTTGGCCGGGAGCCACATTTTTCTGGAACTGGATGAGCCGGGCCGCTTGCTCAGAGTTGAGAGTGGCATGGTTGAACTCAATAAATGATCGGTTAATCGGGAAGGATAGAAGCGAGCCCGTTTGGAGAGCCCGGTTCAAACGGACGAGCGAGGTCGGAAGGAACGTCAGCACCACGCTGACCTGAATCACCGTTATCACGATGGAAGGCACCCGGGCAAGGATCGGCGGCGCCCCTGCCTGAAGGCGCGCTGATTCATCCACGCGAAACATCCGACAGGAAAGCAAGGCTGCGGTCGGCAGAACTCCGATCAGGACAGGGCAAGAGTAACGGACAGCCGTGTTAATAGCGAAAAGGTCAGCGTTCAGCGCATAGATGCCCGCGCAGGAGAGAGCTGCGGAAGCGACCAGCGCGGGAAAAATTTCACTCTCTTCTGAACGGGAGCGGCACCAGCGATAAAAAGCCACGGTGCCTATGCACAGAAGGGCGACTCCGAGCAAAGTGTAATGAAGTTGGTTTCCTCCGTAAAAAAGGTTGTTCGAGGAGAAGAGCTGCGCCGTGTCATGCGCAGAAAGAGAAGGGTATTTGGATTCCAGGACGGCAGACGCCGGGTGAGCCGAACCAATAGCGTGAGTTTTGAGCAAGGCAGGCGTGGACACAAGCAACCACGGAACAATGGCAGCCAAGGCGGATACAGTTGTGATCAAGAGTGCTTGGCAGGCGCGGATGCCGCGGCGCTTGGCCATGCAGAGCAGGACGGCGAAGACGAGAAAATAGGCAGCCGCAAAAAGAGCAAGTGTGAGCTTGAGACCTGCCAGAGCAGCGGTAATAAAACCAACTGGCACCCATAAGCGAAGGTTAGATTTCTCTCCTGACGTGAGCAAAGCCTCCCCACCGATAAAACTGGCAAAGAACAAAGCGACCATCAGGAGGGAGCCCGCGTAAATTGGAGAGATGTTAACATATTGCGGATTGATGGAAGCAAAAGTGAGCACGGCCAGCAGGCCAAGAACAGGATGAAGCTTGAGCTTGCGAGCCAGCGCGCTGATCAGCAAGGCACCAGTTCCAAAGCAAAACACGGCGTCAAACGCATTGATCTCCAGAATAGGACGCCAGAGGAGAAAAAAAGCTTGATAAAAGGAATGGGTGCCCAAGGAGTCTACGCCAAGCGTATCGAAAGGATTGCCGCCGAGTGTGCCGGTCGCAAGCATCCGAGTAGGCCGGACCAAGTAGGTGTGAAAATCATCGTGGATATTGAAGGCCCCGGCAGGCAGAAGGGTTGTGGCAAAAAATGCCGCCAACACTAAGGCCACCAGGTCAGGCAGCCAGGCCAGCCAGGCGCCATTCTCGCAGAATCCTCGGAACGAGTGAGTCCCGCCGCTTGAGCGAAAGGCTTTTGCTAGGAAAAAAGTAGCGAGGCACGCTCCAGCCATCAAGAGAAACTGGAGTGCGGCCGGTATCGCTGTCTGCGTGCTGTTGAGCAGGCCACCGATAAGGTTCAGGACTGCTAACCCCAACGCCAGATGGAACGCGTAAGGAAGGCGTAGCCCTCGGTAAAAGATGTGGCCGGCCAGCCGTCCCCACCCGTAGCAAACAAAGGCAAAAAATAATATAAAAGCGAAGGCCACTTTGGTATGTGTCTCAATTTGTTTGGGCCAATCACTCGCCCAGCAAAGGTTTACTAGCAAAGACGACCCGGTGTTTCATCAGCAAGTAAATTGCCAACCCGGAGGGAAAACAGGAGGTGACATGCTAAGTTGGCCATGCCCATGTTCCCCAAGTGGCTCCTGAGGCCCTATTGGCACTGGCGTTGCTATCGTTCAACCTGCGGAAAAACCTCATTGCTCATGATACGCCAACTAACTAAAGCTTTGGAAAGTGTGCTGCTGGAGCATTCGGCCCGGCTCTTTCGCTTCGGCTGTGTCGGGGTGGTTGTTTTCGGTTTGGATTCCAGTCTCGTGTATGTGCTGGGCAAAAAGTTGCCGCCCATTGTAGCCGTTAGCATCGCCTACTTTCTGGCAGTCTGCCTGCACTTTTGCTTGAGCAGGTGGTGGGTGTTTGGTTCAAAAACCGCCTGCACACTAAAGGAGGTGCTGTCCTACGCTATGACAGCGACGCTCTGTTGGTGCTGCACCGTGCTGTGCGTTCAAGCAGCCCTCGCTTGGCTGACCGACAACCTGCTATTGGCGAAAATGGCTGCCGTGGTCCCCACGATGGCTCTCGGCTTCTGCCTGATGCGGCTCGTGGTTTTCCAGCAGTCACGGCCCGTCGAGGGCACGCTCTCCTAACGCATCTCCACCGATTTGGGCCGCAGCGTCAATCCGATGCAGAGGTTGCACCAAATCGCAGGAATTTTGAGCGGGAAAAAAGAGCGGTGCTCAATCGTGAAGAACGGTTCCAGCTCACGGAGGATCTCGGCTGGCCGGTTGATATGTTCGCGCTCGATAAACCAGTTGTAGGACTGATGGTAGCGCCGTTCAAAAACGCGCTGTGCCGAGATTTTGCGCGCCATGGAATAAGCGAGGCCACCTTCGCACGGAATGACGACGGAAAAGACTCCGTGCTGCGGATGACAGAGCCGGTGCATTTCGCGGATGGCGACCGGCAAATTCGGAAGGTGCTCCAGGACGTGAATGGCAAGGATCCGCTCGAAGTGACCAGCGGGAAAGTCCAGACGCCCTTGACAGTCGCCCACTGAAGTCTGGACCGCTGGAAATCGTTGCTGGATGACTTCGGCCATGTTCGCACGCAACTCCAGGGCGACGTAGTTTGCCTGCTGCTCTGGAGTCAAGGTTTCGTAGGCGAGGTGTTCTCCTAACCCTGCGCCGATCTCCAGCGTGGTGAGGAACTCACCGGGCGCGTGGCGAACGGGGTAGCCATGGTTAAAATCATCCACTACGCCGTACTTTTTGGGCAGCACCTCGTGCCAATGACGCATGAAGTCATCGCTGATTTGCTGCTGTTCCGGTGTGAGCGGAGGAATTGTTTTAGGCCACAGCTCGGCGGTGTTCATGCAGTCTTTCCACAGGGACGACGTTATTCGGAAAAGCGGAGGAACTCTCGAAGCCTACCGCGGAGTCCACGATGAACTTGGGCCGTTGCTTTACTTCCTCATAAATGCGAGCCACGTACTCGCCTAAAATCCCCACGCTGATGAGCTGCACCCCACCCATGAAAAGAATCAGGATGGCAATGGTGGGATTGCCCAACGGGAAAGGAAAGCCGAGCAGCTTCATGGCTGCGTAAACACTCCCGAGCAGGAAGCTGAATCCAGCGGTGGCAAAGCCCACGGTGGAACTCAGGGTTAATAGATAACTGGAAAAGCAGACGATGCCGTTGAGTCCAATTCGAATGGACCCGAGGAAGCGGTTGTAGTTGCCTTTGCCGGCAAAACGGGCCGGCCGATCAAACAGGATCGAGGTCTGTTTGAAGCCTACCAAAGCGACCAGCCCGCGCAGGAAGCCGTGGCATTCCTTGAGCCGGTTAATTTCATCGACCACCCGGCGGCTCATCAGGCGGAAATCGCCCGTGTTGGGTGGGATGGGCGGATTGGCCACCTGATTGATGAATTTGTAGCCCACGTGCGCGACCAGGCGCTTGAGCAAGGTTTCTCCATCGCGGTTTCGGCGCTGGGCCATCACGACATCGTAGCCCTCACGCCACTTGGCAACCATCTGCTGGATGAGTTCGGGGGGATCCTGAAGATCCACGTCCATGACAATGACGGCCTCTCCGCAACTAAACTGCAGACCGCCTAAGGTGGCCATGGGTTGGCCAACACGCCTGGAGAATTTAAGGAGTTTAATCCGAGGATCTTTCTCGTGGTGTTCCAACAGGACTTCTTCGGTGCGGTCCGGGGAAGGGTCTAGGGCAAAAATAACTTCGAAGCTTTCGGTGACGCTCGTGAGGATCGGCAAAATCTGCCGCAGGAACTCTCCAATATTGCCCTCCTCCTTGTAAACAGGAACGACTATGGACAATAGAATGGCCTTGCGATCGATCATCACAAGGCCATAAGAAAAAAGCGTGCCAAGAGCGTGGACGCAGCCAGGCTCAAGGCACGAAGGCTACTTCTTTTGGCAGGCCTGCACCGCAGTGACGCAACGACCACAAAGAGTCGGGTGTTCTGGATGCACCCCCACGTCAGTTTCCCAATGCCAGCAGCGCTCGCATTTTTCACCAGTGGCTTTGGTGATCGCGATCCCGGGCTCGCCTTCGGACAAAATCTCGACTTGAGAAACATTGAGCAGCTCGCGAAACGCTTCGAGATGAATCTTGGCATTCACAAGGTCAGGTGTATCGCCCGTCAGAATCACCTTGGCGTCCAAGGCTTTTCCAATGGTCTTGGCTTGCCGGGCTTTTTCCAATTCCGACAGGACCTTTTCACGCAGTTCAAAAAGCATGCTCCAGTTCAGATGCTCGGCATCGGACCGCTCAAAGGAAGATGGCGCCCACAGTGACAGGTGAACTGATTCACTGGGTTTGTCCGGAATGAATTCCCATGCTTCATCCGAGGTGAAGACCAGGACCGGAGCGAGGATCTGGCTGAGCCCAGTCACCAGCCGATAAATCGCGCTTTGCGTGGAACGACGACGTGGAGAATTTGCCGGATCGGTATAAAGGCGATCCTTCACCAGATCGTGATACATCGATGAAAGCTGCACAGCGGCAAATTGGCTGACCTGCTGATAGACATCATGATACTCAAAGGTGTCGTAGGCCCGGGCCACGTTTGCCTCCAATTTTGAGAACTCGCCCAGGATCCACCGGTCGAGCCCTGTCATGTTCTCAATTCGCACGCTGTGTCGTGCTGGATTGAAATCATATAAGTTGGAAAGTTGATAACGGAGCGCGTTGCGAAACCCGCGGTAGGTTTCGCTCACCTTGCTGATCCGCTCTTCGCTCACTACGATGTCGTTGCGGAAGTCCTGCGATGCGACCCAAAGCCGCACCACGTCCGCGCCCCATTTCTTGACATAGGCTTCAGCGGTTTGAGGTTTTTCGTATCCCCCCTGCCCTTGTTTGCTCTTGGAGATTTTCTCGCGATCCGCATCCACCATGAAGCCATGAGTCAGAACCGTTTTAAAAGGAGGCGCGCCATTGCCAGCCAACGACAGCAGGAGCGAAGACTGGAACCAGCCACGATGCTGATCGCTACCTTCCAAATACATATCGGCCTGCCATGGTTGATCCGTGCCTTTGCCGTGGCGCAATTCGGAACGGCGCATCAAGACAGCGCGTGACGATGAACCGGAATCGATCCAAACGTCGAGTGTGTCATTGGATTTGGCAATTGCCTCCGCGCCAGCCCAGCCTTTAGGCTTCACGGCAGCCCAGAGCTCGGCAGCGGATTTTTCGAACCAAACATTCGAGCCGTGCTTCTCCACCAGGTCAGCGGTATTGCGAATGATCTGGCCATCCACCATGGGCTTTCCCTGCGCATCGTAAAAGGCGGGAATCGGCACACCCCAGGTTCGCTGGCGCGAGATGCACCAGTCCGGGCGGCCTTTCACCGCGCCTTCAATTCTGCCTTTGCCCCAAGCGGGGACCCAGTTCACCTGATCGATCGCCTTCAAAGCTCGTTCCCGAAACTGGGCGTGGTCAATCCGGATGAACCATTGGTCCATGCCACGGAAGATCACGGGCGTCTTGCTGCGCCAGCAGAAAGGGTAGCTGTGATGATAATTCTCTTGGTGCAGCAGGAGCTTACGAACACGCAACTCGTGCAGCACCACTTCATTGGCGTCGCTCTTGCCATGCTTCTCCAAGATCGATTTGCCGATCATTTCCGGCGGCATCTGCTGTTCCACGGGCAGATCGTTCGTGTAAGCGAAAGAGCCGTCGTCATCCACCGGGGAATAGATGGGCAACCCATGCTGTGTGCCGAGTCCATAGTCTTCCAGACCGTGCCCGGGGGCGATATGGACGAAGCCAGTGCCTGTGCTATTCTCCACGAAGTTGTCTCCCGCGAAGAGTTTGCCCGTGCGGTTGCAAAAAGGATGCTGGTATTCGACCTGGGCGAGTTGGGAACCGTCTAGGGTGCGGACCACTTCATAACCTTCCCAAGCACATTTTTCCGCGACCGTCGGCAGCAGCATGGTGGAAAGGATATACTCTTCTCCCCCAACCCTCACCTGCGAGTAACTGAAAGTAGAATTGTAGGCGACCGCCAGGTTGGCAGGTAAAGTCCAGGGAGTGGTCGTCCAGATGAGCACGAAGATCCCGGGTTGTCCCAGAACCGGGAATTTTACATAGATGCTCTGGCTCACGTGATCGTGGTATTCGACCTCAGCTTCTGCGAGTGCCGTGCGCGCCGGGATGCTCCACCAAACCGGCTTCTTGCCGCGATAGACAAAGCCCTGATCGACGATGTCGGCGAAGAGCCGCAGTTCGTCTGCTTCGTATTCTTTGTCGAGAGTCAGGTACGGATGCTCCCAATCACCCAACACCCCGAGGCGTTTGAATTGGGTTCGCTGCAAATCAATGAATTTCCGCGCGTAGGCGTCGCAGGCCTTGCGCACTGTTGCAGGGTCTGCCGCGGTTTCACCCGCCTTACGCATTTCCTGGGTAACCTTGAATTCGATGGGCAAGCCATGGCAGTCCCAGCCCGGCACATACGGAGCGCTTTTCCCCCGGAGCGACTTGTACTTGATGATGATATCCTTGAGCGTCTTGTTCAGGGCGGTTCCGATATGGACATCTCCGTTCGCAAAGGGTGGGCCGTCGTGCAGAATGAACTTCTCGGCCTGGGAGCGGGCAGTCTGAATCTTCTCGTAAAGACCCATGGCTTGCCATTTTTCGAGCCGTTGCGGCTCACGGAGCACCAAATCCGCTTTCATAGGAAAGTCGGTTTTTGGCAGATTCAATGTGTCTTTATAGTCCATTTTCAAAGAAAAACACGGTACCAGCCATAGAGAATAGTGTCAAACGCAGCGAAGGCTTGCCTCAACTGTCGTCAAGTTTAGGGAGCACCCAAAAAAGTGAATTGTGGTATCGGTGGACCCCACCCCTGCTGGAGGAACTGGAATTCACTGGTTTGCACAGCTAAGCCCCTCCTCACCCTGTGTCCCTCTCCTCCATTTTATCAAATGAGAGGAGAGGGAAATCGCCGCTTCGGCACGTTCGGTTAACTTAATGACAGTCGGGGTTGCCTCGTGAGGGCCAAAGGGAACGAAGGGCGCAAGCCTGGTGGGATGATGCGTACCATTTTGGGGTGAAATCGTACCATTTTGTACCATTTTCCATTGCAGGGGGAACTCAAAGGAGAACTGCTGGCGGTGGAAAGGGCGTGTTGCCCAAAGGCAAGGGAAGCAACTGGCTGGTGGGAATCGGCAGGAAAGCTGCGCATCGTTTGACCATATAACGTTTCTGCGGGGGACGACCGCACTCCTGTGTTTGGGCAAGTGCGTGGAAACGGGCAGAATTCATACGAGCAAAACGGCGTGACGTTCAACAGAGCACGGAGTGAACGGAGGCCTGATGGGGAATCGTTCTGTTTGGTCTCATGAGGTGGCAAAGTGAGTAAAAGTGTGTAAACCTGTGTAAAAGTGAGTATTCCCGTCTGGACGACGGGGACAAGCTGTCCCCGATCCGTCGCGGCGGATCGCTCGGAGGAGAAGTGGTAAGTAACTTTGACTCGCGCCTTGCCCAAGGCACTCGGCCTGACGGCCTGCACCTGAGGTGCATTCCCTTTTCCTGCCCCCCGGCAGAAAAAGGTCCCAGAAAAACCCGGAAAAACCGGAATTTAAAAATTTGGGACACTTTTCCGGGTTTTCCGGGTTTGAGTGGACGTAATGCGTGAAGCGTAAAACGTGACTGGGTAATCGACGCGAATGTTGGGCATGGGAATGGAATTTGCATGCTGTGTCTGGATTTCGGAGGCTGGATGACTCTGCCTCATGACCTTTCTCCGCCGCCGAGGTTTCGGAGGACCGGCGGCAGGCACGGAGGGATTGAGGACTGAAGTTAGGCTACAGGAGCGAGGGATTTTTTTTAGCCTACATAAGCCTACATGAGCCTTCCGAAGGCTACCTTTACCTACATGGAACAGGCAGGAATTTTTTAACCGCGAATGGACGCCAAGCAACGCGAATGGGAAAGGACGGCCGAACGGACCAAAGCACGGTTTACGGGATACTGGCCTCTCCCCCTCCCGAGCCGTACACCCGTCCGCAGCCCTGATTTTATTGCTCGTTATTAACTCTGGACCCGTACACCCATTGTGAATATTGGTCCAAATGGGGGTCGAAAAGTGAAAAGACTGCGTTTTGCTCAGGAATTTGGATCCTCCGTTATAAAGTGACCCGTCCTGCAGCCGTCCTGAAAGGACAGGTTGCCCGGGTGGGTTCCACTCAGGTTGCACCGTGTTTTTTGAAGTCTGGGGTCCACCTTTTTCTTTAGGCCGGATTAGGCTGGAAAGAAATTAAAAAGCCCGTTGACCTGTATTAGCCTGTAATGGGCTGGATTGACCCGGAAAATTTACTCCTTAGCTCAGATCAATCTGAGCTAAGCCAGGGTTAAGCTGTGTGCAATTCCGGGTTAAGACGCAGGCAGCTGGCAATGGCATTTTGGGCAGTGGCATTTTGGGGAACGGCTAAAGTAAGCGACCGGGAGTTCTGTCGGTAGTGGAGCGAGAGTGTTTGAGGCACCTAGTCCTTCCCCTCCCCGACCCGTAAACCCGTAAGCACCACGAAAAACATTGGGGATTTTTCATTTTGTACCCGTAAACCCATTGATTTTATTGGTTGGAATTGGTTTCAGCGGAAACTCTGAGGGCGCTTTCCTAAGGATTTGAAAGGCTACTTTATAAAGTTAGTCGTAAGGTGCCCGTAAGGTTGGACGGCTGGAAGGTACCTCACAGGAACTCACAGAGGAAATTCTGCACAGAAGCAAACAAAGTAACAAAGAAGGAAATAGTTTCGCAGCCCAAGCCGGGGTGACGGACGCGCACGGAGATTGCACTTATCTTGCACCGTGCATTTCACCGTAGTTTTACTCGGAAGGATTTGCTCGGAGCAGGAGCGGCAGTGGTGTTTTCGCGGGGTCCCAGTAAATTTCTCTGCGTTCGGTGCATTCCCGTTTTCAACGCAAGGACGCAAAGAAGCCAAGTCGCGAGGAGCGCAGGTTATTGGAGCACAAAAATTACAAGAGACCGGCAGCCCGGACTGAACAGGAGTCTTCATGAGTTGCTGGCGCTCACCACCGTGGATGAAAACTGGTTAGCCGCCAAAAAGCAGGTATGTGGTTTGGCAAGAGGTAAATTTATTTTTTCTTTTTTTCCTCCATGGAAATTTGAGAAAGAGAAAGCCCGAGGGGACCCGGAGACTTTCTCCTTCCCGTTTTTCTTCGCCATTCTTTTTTACCGCCGCAGGCGGCTCTTTTCAAGCCCCTTGTGGCGCGGGCTCTGTTGAAGGTGCGGGTTTTGCCAGCGGCATTTTCTTGTTGGGGTTCAGGTAATACGTCCGGCCACTCTTCAATCGTTCCTTCACTTCTTTGCGCACCTGGAGCCGCGGCTTATTCAGAGCCTCAAAACCGGCAGGACCAACATGCCCGAGCATCTTGGTGATTTTGCCATCCAGCTTCACGTCGACTTCTTTCACCTCGGCCCATTTGCCATGGAGCAGATACCAGATGGCAACGGCCATTTTGCGCGCCACCGCTACCACCGCCAGGCTCCACTGCTTTTTCCTGCGGAAGAGTTTCTGGCCCCACTTGCCCATGGGAGTCTTGGTTTTGAGGACGGCTTGGGCTCCCTGGATTAAGAGGCTTTTTAAGTCTCGGCGGCCCTGGCCCCTGACTCCCCCGGTCCACTCGCCTTCCCCGCTGTCGCTAAAAGCAGGAGCCAGCCCCAGGTAGTTGACCAATTTCTTGGGAGTGGCAAAGCGGCTGATGTCGCCAATAATGGCTCCAATGGCAAAGGCGATGATGTCGCGGATGCCGCAGATGCGCATCAGGGACAAAAGGACTGGGTCCTCCATCACTTCCTGGCTCATGAGACTGAGCCAGTGCGCCCGCTGTTCCTCCGCATGACGCATTTCCATGAGGAGCCCCGAAACGACCTGCCACTGTCTTGAGGTCCACTCCCTTTTGGCTTTGAGTTCCTTTTGGGTTTGCTCCTCCTGGAGCTTTTCCACCGGGAACTCTCGGACCCCGTGGTCGCTCAAGTAGGACTCCAGGCGGTTATTGATCTGGGTGGTGCGCTTGACGACTTTCTTGAAGGCCAGGAACCAGTCACGCCTTTCCTGGGTTTTAGGGTCGGGGATCCACACTTCCTTGGCGGTTCCAGCAAGGTAGGCTTTGGCAATGCGCACCGCGCTGATTTTGTCATTGTTGGCGTGGGCCTCCTTGAGTTTTCCCAAATGCCGGCTCTCCAGCACAATGGCCTTGCGGCCCACAGCCAAAAGACTCCGGGCAACAAAGAAGCTGTTGCCACTGGCTTCCAGAACAATGACATCACTGGGAAGGGTATGCTTTTTGGCCCAGCTTTGGAGCTGGCTTATGGGAGTGCGGTTGAAGAGTTTCTCCACCTCGGCAGTGCGGGGAATGGAGCCCTTGAGAGCAGCGGCGGTGAAGGTGTCTGGATGGGTGTCCAGTCCGATCACTCTCGGCTCAGGAGTAGAATTTTGGTTTTCTTCCATTGCTTTACTTTGGTTAAGAGTTAAAGCAGGTCGGACGGTTTAACCGGGCCAGGCGTTTACATGCACGCAGGTATGCGGGGCTTGCCCCATGTAGGTGCTTTACGCCGATGCTCATGCACAAAAACGGAGATGAACTCCAATGCATTTTGTCGAGCATCTCCCGTAAGTCCACCCGCTGATTAGCTGACCAACAGGTCCCTATGGTGTCCCGGTTGCCGTCCGACCTGCAAGTGCTACTTGCGTGTTGCAGGGCGCCCCGACACCAAAACACATACCCTCACAAAAGTCGCAAAAGAGGAAACGGGGGAGAGACGTTCAACATGACGGAACGGAGAGCGCAGAGCACGGACCGATGCATCCGAAAAACGGCGCAAAAGGAACAGCGGAGCGAGGACTTTCAGAGAAATCGTCATGCTCACAATCGGGGATGAAAATTACGGCTAACCAGCGTCTCCTCGGGGGCGGGGAAGCTGGACAAAGTGGGAAGATGAGGAGCAGGACGGGATGAAGTGGAAGATAAAGAGGGAGAGACAGCTCCGCTGAAGAGGGAGCCTTTTCAGGGAAGTCGTCATGAGCTTGCGCTCTCGACCGGGGATGAAAATACAGGAAGGCGAGAGTCACGAGCCCCTCATCCCGTCCTTCTCCCCGTTCGGCGGGGAGAAGGAGACCACGCGGCAGCTGGTCCACGACATTTTCAGAGACGCACACAAAGGTAACAAAGGCTTTTTCGGCAGAAGCATGTGGTAGCACGAGGATCCTTGATACCGTTGGAGGCGCTGGGCAAGAGCGAGTTTCAGTTCAACGCAAAGGAACGGAGAACGCAAAGAAGACCTTGGCAGTTGCATGATGTGGTGGTCCTCGGGAGACCAGGCAGCCTCCATCATTTGGTGCATTCCCTTTTGAAACGCACGATGAATAGGCGCATGGTAAGAAAGGTTGTTTCCTTGCCATGGAAAACGGCGCGCTCCAGGAGTGGGCGCGCCGCTTTGTGATTGTTTAGGTGTAGAGAAAGTCCA
>JAQGOV010000360.1 GCA_028293425.1 Verrucomicrobiales bacterium | reverse complement strand
CACCCCGGAAAAGGATTTTATCAGGACCGCAGTCCGTCAAAAAACGATCCGGACACGCCCGCTGACCGTCTTCGAGAAGAACGCCATGGAGCGGTTGGCAGGGGGGCAGCACCTGGCGTTTGGGACGAATAACGGTGTACTGGCCGTGGCCGGTTCCTTGGTAGCTACCAAAGAGTGCTTGAATTGTCACAGTTGCCAGGAGGGTAAATTGCTGGGTGCCATGAGCTATGCCCTCGAGGAAGTGATTTCTGCAAAACCTGTGCCAAGCCAGGAACTTCTGCCCGCAACCGGCAGCCAGGTGCTCAAGGTGTCCGCATTCAAGGCCAGGGACTGAACGGGGATAAAAAAAGAGCGCGGGTCACCCCACGCTCTTCCGGGAAATTACGCCCCAAACTTATCGAACATCTTGGCGTTCGCCTGCATTTGCCGCATCAGGAACTTGGCTTCGAACACCCCGAGCGACCCCATATTGGCCCCGGTCTCGGTGAAGCGTTCCAGCTTATCGGATCCGGAGTAAGCCGATGTCAGCAGCACCGGTTGCGGGTGCCACGAATGTCCTTTCATCGCGCACGGCGTGTAATGGTCCCCTGTGATGGCCAGCACGTCCGGCTTTTTTTCCAGCAGGATGGGCAGCGCGGCATCGAATTCCTCGATCGCCTTCTTCTTGGCTTCGAAGTTGCCGTCTTCTCCGTATTTATCCGTGTACTTGTAATGGATGAAGAAGAAATCGTAGTTGTCGTACTCCGCCACGTAGCGCTCGAATTGCTCGCGAATGTTTTGCGGGCCTTCTATTTTGTCCATGCCAACCAATTGGGCCAGCCCCTTATACATCGGATACACCGCCAGGCACGCCGGCTTCAATTGATAACGCTCTTCGAAAGTCGGGATTTCCGGCTGATGAGCGATCCCGCGCATCAGGAATCCATTCGCGGGCTTTTCTTTTGCCAGGATCGGCAGCGCTTCCTTGTAAAAATCGGCGATCAATTTTGCCGTTTTCTTCTGGGCTGCGGACTTGGGATCGCGCGGGCTCACCGTCGGGATGGGCAAACCTTCGCGATTCGGATCCGCATCGGTCAACGGCCCTTCCAAACCCTTGCCGCGAAACACAACAACGAACCGATGCTCCTTGCCTGGCTTGATGATCACTTGCACATCGCCGATTTTTTTCACCTTGGCCGAGAGTTTGGCGCAGAGCTTCTCGCAAACCTCCGTGGCAATACGACCGGCTCGGCGATCGGTCACGATCCCTTTGGGATTTAGTGTGGCAAAATTCGCGCGAGCACAAACATCGCCCGCCTTGAGCTCCACACCCAGGCCGAGGGCTTCGATGACCCCGCGTCCAACCTGGAACTCCAACGGGTCATATCCGAAAAGCGCAAGGTGGCCTGGCCCGCTGCCCGGGGTAATGCCTGGAGCCACCGGAATCATCCGCCCCTGCGCGGAAGTTTGAGTGAGCGCGTCGAGGTTGGGGGTTTTGGCTGCCTCCAGCGGGGTGCAGGAATCAGAGCCGTTTGCAGCAATATCGCCAAGGCCATCCATCACCAGCAACGCCAGTTTAGCGCCGGTCTTGATGGTCAGTTCCGAATATAAAGAGTCGAGGTTCATGATCTTTCGAGTTCCAAAATCCATTTTGGCCGGGGTGAATCTTTCCGGAATGTCCGGCCATGTCGCGCCGGATATTGTTGGCATTACCGCTCCATCGTCAACGGCATATTCTTGGTTTTCCCGAAAAATTCGAGGGTTTTACCCGGTTTCCATGAACCGGACGCTGACTCCGTCCTCGACATGCGGTTGACCCAGCCTGCAAAATTTCAAAGGAATGGCTAAGGTCACGATTCAGGATTTGAGCAAGGTTTTCCCGGTGGCCGGGGCAAAGCCGATCGAAGCAGTTAAGAACCTCTCCATCACGGTTGAGGACAAGGAACTGCTTGTCTTGGTCGGCCCCTCTGGCTGTGGCAAAACCACCACTTTAAGGCTGATCGCTGGATTGGAAGAAGCCACCCGGGGCACCATCTCCCTGGATGGCGAGGTGCTGAACAAGATCCCCCCTCAAGACCGCGATGTGGCCATGGTGTTTCAAAGCCATGCTCTCTACCCCCAGCTGACGGTGTTTGAGAATATGGCGGTTGGGCTAAAGCTGCGGAAGGTCCCAGCCAAGGAAATCGACCAGGCCGTCCAGGAAGCGGCCGAACTCCTCGATCTCAGCCCCTGCTTGAAGATGCGTCCGGAGCAACTCTCGGGCGGCCAACGCCAGAGGGTGGCCTTGGGCCGCGCCATCGTCCGTCGGCCCAGGCTCTTTCTGCTCGATGAACCGCTCTCGAGCCTCGATGCCCCGTTGCGCGTCCAAATGCGCGCTGAAATTGTCCAGCTCCAGCGGAATCTCGGCGTCACCATGATTCTGGTCACTCATGATCAAACTGACGCCATGAGCGTGGGACAACGCATCGCGGTCATGCGCGCGGGTGAACTGCAACAAGTGGCCAGGCCCCGGGAAATATATCGCACGCCCGTGAATCGATTTGTCGCCGGGTTCATTGGCTTTCCTGCCATGCAGTTTCTGCCGGGCATTATCAAACAAGCTCGGGAAAAGCTGTGGTTTGAAATGAAAACGTCCGAAGGCAAGACTCTCTCCTTGCCCATCGAGCAGGCCCGCTCGGCGAGCTTTCAAAAGCGAGTCAATCAAGAAACCATCCTTGGCTTGCGGCCGGAACACCTCTCAATCGTCCGTTCGCCCGAAACCGCTCCAGCAACTTTGGCTGCCGTGGTGGAATGGTGCGAATACCTGGGTGCAGAAACCATTCTGCACGTGAAAATAGGTGAGTGGCCGGCACGCCTCCGGCTGCTGAACAGTCAGGCCGTTGCCTTTACGCCTGGCGACCGCCTCGAAATTGCCGTGGATATGGCCGAAGCCTCCTACTTCGACCCGGAAAACGGCTCGGCCCTTGTGTGACCAGTAGCTCGGCCTCGAACGCGGAGCCGCATTCCTGTTGCTCACGGAGAGATCCGCATTAATCTAACCCAGATGAGTCTCACCGTTCGACCACTGTTTCCGGGTTCCGCGCCGTCGCAATACGTCGAGGTCGCAGGCGTGCAGGTGCCGCTGAATTACGGCGATCCGGCCGCTGAATATTTGGCCTTGAAACAATCCGTGGGCCTTCTCGACCTCAGCTTTCGGAGCCGCGTCTGCCTCTTGGGCAACGATCGGAAGCGCTTCCTCCACGGCCAGGTCACCAATAATGTCAACGATTTGCCCGTAGGCCAGGGATGTTACGCCGCCCTCGTCACCGCCAAAGGCAAACTCCAAAGCGACCTCTATATCTACCAGCTCGCCGATGAAATCCTGCTCGATTTCGAACCAGGCCTCACCGCCACCGTCATGGAGCGGCTGGATAAATACATCATTGCTGACGACGTGCAGGTCGTGGATGTCAGCGAACCTTACGGGCTCCTCGCTGTGCAGGGCCCCAAAGCCCACGAGGCCTTGCTCGCGCTCGGACTGGCTTCCAGTCTGCCCGCCAGTCCCCTCCATTTCGCAAGCATCAAAAACGATGATCTTGGCGAAATTTATTGTGTCAACCACGCTCGCGGCACTGGTCAGGGTTTCGACTTGTTTGTTCCAACTGCCAATCTCCCCACGGTTGCGGAGCGGCTCATGGCTGCCCTCCCGGCGCTCGGCGGCCGTGTTTGCGGTTGGCAGGCCTTGGAGACCGTCCGAATCGAGGCCGGCTTGCCCCGTTTTGGCGCGGACATGGACGAAACCAACCTCGCTCCTGAGCCGGGCATCGAAGCGCGGGCCATCTCCTACACCAAAGGTTGCTACATCGGCCAGGAAGTCATTGCGCGCATTCGGACCTATGGCCAGGTCGCAAAGGCCCTGCGGGGACTTCGAATCACCAGCGGACCGTTGCCAAAGAAAGGCGACAAGCTCCTCGCAGGCGAAAAAGAGGTCGGCTACATCGCCAGCAGTGTTCATTCACCAGCTCTGCAGGCAGACATCGCGCTCGGCTATGTCCGGCGCGAACACCATGCCATCGGAACGCAATTGGCTTGGCGTGGTGAGGACCGCTCAGGAACCGCTCAAATTGTCCCCCTCCCCTTTGTAAATGCTTAACAGGAACAAGAATACATTTGCGTTTTTGCCTCTCTTTTTCCATACAATCTCCCGCTCATGACCAATTCAGCTCAATCGGCCAGCGCCTTCGCACCGGTCCGCACATTTCTCGCGGACGCTCTCTCCGTGCGCGTTTACAAGAACCAGCCCGACCTCGCCAGTGACGTCACCCGGATCGTCGAAGAATACCTCGTGGAAGTAATTGCCCGGCAAGGTTCGGTAGCCGCCATTTTGGCCACCGGCAATTCCCAAATTCAATTTCTGGACAACCTCGTCCGCTCCGGCCGGGTCGATTGGTCCAAAGTGACCCTGTTCCACATGGACGAGTACCTCGGCATGGATGACCAGCACAAGGCCAGCTTCCGCCGTTACATGCGCGAAAAAGTCGAGAGCAAGCTCAAGCCGAAAGCCTTCCACTACATCAAGGGAGATTGCTTGGAACCCTACGCCGAAAGCGAGCGCTACACCCGTCTCCTGGAAGCCCAGCCCATTGATCTCTGCTGCCTCGGCATCGGCGAAAACGGCCATCTCGCCTTCAATGACCCTCCCGTCGCCAACTTCGACGACAAATGGAAGGTCAAGCTCGTCCAGCTCGATACCGACTGCAAAATGCAGCAGGTCCGCGAAGGCCATTTCCCAAACCTCGAAGCCGTCCCTCCTTACGCCTTTACCCTGACGATCCCAGCCCTTTGCTCCGCGAAAAAGATGGTCTGCGTCGCTCCAGAAACCCGCAAAGCCAAGCCTGTGAAAGCCACCTTGCAAGGTCCCATCAGCTCCGCCTGCCCCGCCTCCATCCTGCGCAAGCAATCCCACGCCGTCCTCCTCATCGACAACGACTCCGCCGCCCTGTTGTAAAGTCTCGGTCAAGTCCTGGTTTAAATTTGTCACTTCCGCCCCAACGGAAGTGGCTTGGTCCCCCCCTCTCCGCGAAGCGGCTCGAAAATCCGCAATCCCAAATCAGCAATCAGCAATCCCTCGCCCCCTTGGATCCAAACCTGCTAAGCATTTTTCCCAGAGGGCTCCCGGGTGGGTAGGGGTTTCACTTAAAACTCAGTCCGACAATTTGCCAGCGTTCTGGATGGTGGTTGGCTCGATAGCGCTTGGTCCTGCGCTCTGCTAAAAATAACGCAACAACAGCGGAGCATAATGCGGGAGAGGCCACCGGGCTTCTCCCGCCTCAATCGCAGAAGAGAAGAAGGTCAAAATGGAAACATACTTTGGTTACTCGCGGAAGCTGAAG
>JAQGOV010000160.1 GCA_028293425.1 Verrucomicrobiales bacterium | reverse complement strand
AGCTATCAGAACTGGAGAAGGAGTTTACGAAGACAGACCCGGAATATTCGAAGCAGCTCAAGAAGCTTCGTGAGCTCCGCGAAGCGCAGGATAAACTGAGCAGTTCCATTGTGCGCGTCATGACCATGGAGGATATGGCCAAGCCGCGGCCGACTTTCATGCTGGAAAAGGGCCTATATGACAAACGTGGCGAGACTGTTTCCGCGGCCGTTCCCGCGAAATTGCCACCACTTCCGCAGGGTGCGCCAACGAACCGGCTTGGATTGGCCCAATGGCTAGTTTCAGAGCAAAACCCGCTTACGGCCCGCGTCACTGTTAACCATTTCTGGCAGGAGTTCTTTGGGATTGGGCTGGTGAAAACTCCCGAAAATTTCGGCGTTCAAAGCGATCGGCCGAGCCATCCCGAATTGCTCGATTGGCTATCGCATGATTTGATCCGCTCAGGGTGGGATGTAAAGGCTCTTTGCCGTCTGCTCGTGACCAGTGCTACCTATCGCCAAAGCTCGAAGGCGACTCCGGAACTCCTCGAGCGCGATCCGGAAAACCGGCTGCTTGCGCGCGGTGCTCGGTATCGCTGGCCTTCCTGGATGCTCCGGGACCAGGCCCTGGCCTCCAGCGGCTTGCTGGTGACACAAGTTGGAGGCGCGCCAGTAAAGCCTTATCAACCATCTGGAGTTTGGGAGGAAGCCACCTTCGGAAACAAAACCTATAAACACGACACCGGTGCCAAACTGCATCGTCGCAGCCTTTACACGTTTTGGCGGCGCATCGTCGCTCCCACTGCATTCTTCGATACCGCCTCTCGCCAATATTGCTCAGTAAAGCCACTCCGCACGAACAGTCCGTTGCATGCCCTTGCCACGCTCGATGACGACACTTATGTCGAAGCTGCGCGAGCAATGGCTGCTCGCGTCCTGACCAATTCAACCGCTTCTCCGGAGGCGCGGATAGAACACGCCTTTCGTCTAGTCCTTGCCCGAAAGCCATCCACTAACGAAAGCAGAATCCTGCTCTCGAGCGTCGAGCGCCTAAAATCTGAATTTGCCACCGAACCCGCTGCAGCGGAAAAGTTCCTTTCCGTCGGCGAGCACAAACCTGCAGGCAAATTCAACTCCATTGAACATGCTGCTTATACGGCCTTGTGCCTGAGCATCCTGAACCTCGACGAAGCGCTCACCAAAGAATGATTTACCCATGAATCCGCTGCTGGAAAATCGCCGTCACATCACTCGCCGAGAATTCTTTGGACGCTCCGCTTGCGGCCTTGGCACGGCCGCCCTGGCGACGCTCCTTGGCCGTGACGCCTTAAGTGCGGGCGCCACTTCGCTGCCCTCCACAAAGACTTTTGGCGGCCTGCCTGGATTGCCGCATTTTGCTCCCAAGGCAAAGCGCGTCATTTATTTGTTCATGAATGGCGCGCCAACTCATGTGGAGTTGTTCGACTACAAGCCTAAGCTGAAGGAGTTGCATGGCAAACCGGTGCCCGAAACCTACTTTGCCGGTAAAAGGTTCAGCACCATGACCGGCAATCCTAAAGGGAAAGTCGCCCTGGCGCCCATTGAACCTTTTGAACAGCGCGGACAAAGCGGCGCCTGGGTGAGCAATCTGCTTCCGCACATTGCCGGAATTGCCGATGACCTCTGCTTCATTAAAAGCATGCACACCGAGGCAGTCAACCATGCTCCGGCCATCTCATTTTTCCTGAGTGGCGCGGAAATACCGGGGCGTCCAACCATGGGAGCGTGGCTGACCTATGGACTAGGCAGCGAAACGGAAAACCTGCCTTCCTTTGTGGTGATGACGTCCGTCAGCAAGGGCACAAGCTGCGGACAAATATTCTACGACTTCTATTGGGGCTCAGGCTTTCTGCCGTCCCGCTTTCAAGGTGTCAAATTTCGCGGCAGCGGCGACCCAGTTCTGTATCTCTCAAATCCAAATGGCATGAACCGCCAGATGCGGCGGGGAGTGCTGGACGACATTGCGAAATTGAACGAACTGAAGCTCCAGGACTTTGGCGATCCTGAAATTGCTACTCGTATTGCGCAATATGAAATGGCCTACCGCATGCAGACCAGCGTCCCGGAATTGACGGACTTTTCGCATGAACCGAAGGAGGTCCTCGATTCCTATGGTCCTCAGGTGAAGGAACAGGGAACGTTCGCTTACAATTGCCTGATGGCGCGCCGGCTGGCCGAGCGCGGAGTTCGCTTCGTGCAGGTGATGCACGCGGGCTGGGACCAGCACAACAGCCTCACCACCGAACTTTATACGCAATGCAAGGACACTGACCAGCCGAGCGCCGCGCTCGTGAAAGACTTGAAGCGCCTTGGTCTTTTGGACGACACCCTGGTTATTTGGGGAGGCGAGTTTGGACGCACCCCTTTCATTCAAGGCAGCCTCGACGACCGGAAACGCTGGGGACGGGATCACCATCCTTATGCCTTCACTGTTTGGATGGCTGGGGGTGGAGTAAAACCCGGGATTTCCTTTGGCGAGTCAGATGACCTTGCCATGAACGTGATCCGCGACCCTGTTCACGTCCACGACTTGCAGGCGACCATCATGCACCTGATGGGCATCAACCACGAAAAGCTGACCTACAAATTTCAAGGCCGCCATTTTCGCCTGACCGACGTGCATGGCGAAGTCGTTAAGGGAATCCTGGCTTGAAGAAACAAACCAGGATTTCAAGTTGTCATTCGATGCAGACTTTCGAAGCTTAACGAATTTCGTAGCAAAACAATTTATCTTCATCCCGGATGTAGAGCTTTCCATCTGCAATACTCGGGTGGGCCCAGGCGCTCTCCTTCGCGCGGGAAGGCTGCTTGAAGCGTCCCTTTTCCGTGTAAGCGGATGGTGTCGCTTCCACGAGGACGACATTTCCGCTCTCCTCCTCACGGCAGTAAAACATTCCATCCGCAAAGGAAACGGCACCTTTCTTGATCTTCTGCTTTTCAGCCCAAACCACGTCACCCGTTTTAAAATTCTGGCAGGTGAAACCTTTACCATCCGAATACCCGTATACATTGTCACCTATCTTGATCACGCCGCCATGATGATTTTGCATCGCTTTGCTGGCATAGACCTGCTCGGCAGAAAACTTGCCATCCGCGGAACTCACCTTGAACAAATTGCACCCGACAGCATAGCCAGAAGTCACATACACAAAATTGCCATCGACGACGGGCGTAGGAATAACCGCCGTCTTTCCAGGGCGAGATGCTTTCCAAAGCACGCTGCCGTCCTTCGGAGCAATTCCAACCAGGTTCTGATCGGTGAGCTGAATATACTGATGCACCCCATCAATATCCGCTGCCACAATGGAAGAGTAATGCGCGGCGTCGGTGAAATCCTTGGATTGCCATAATACTTTCCCCGTCTTCCGCTCCAACGCGACCATAGCGCCTTGGGTTCCACCGGGGGTCACAACGACCTGCCCTCCATCAACGAGGGGCGATTCCGAAAAGCCCCATTCCGGCCGTGTCGCGCCGAAATCCTTGGTGTAGTTCTTGCGCCATTGCTCCTTGCCGTCAATGGCACTCACGCAAACGAGTTCGCCCCATTGATCCACCGTAAACACCAAGCCTCCGCTCACTGTCGGAGTCGCGCGCGGACCTGAGAAGCCGCCCCAGCCCGGAGCGCCCGCATTTCCTACCTTCGTCGACCAAACTGGCTTGCCACCATCGGTGCTCACCGCGAGGAGGTAGCTTGCGCCTTCCTTGTCACCCATCGTGAAGATTCTGTCTCCCACCACTGCAACTCCCGCATAACCGTTTCCGAGGCCCTGGGCTGTCCAAGATAATTTTGGACCATCCGCCGGCCATTGTTTCAAGAGACCCTTTTCCGGAGATTTCCCATCCCGATTTGGTCCTCGCCATTGCGGCCAGTCGGC
>JAQGOV010000355.1 GCA_028293425.1 Verrucomicrobiales bacterium | reverse complement strand
CAACAACCCGATATGGAGGAGCAAAGCCTCGGTCCATTCAGCCTTTTCTTGCGGCTTGGCTTCCAGGAAGTCATCCAGCATTCAGCCTTCACCTGCCCAGATCCAGGCGGTTCCAGCCTTATCTAGGTTTATCTAGCCTTAAAAAAAGTCTCCAAGATCCGGGCTTAATCCAGGTCTCCGGTTTTGTCCCATGGGTGGCGAGCGTCCCGGTTGCCATGCCGCTGCCCAACATGCCATTGCCGGAACCCGACTTCCCCATCTTTCCGCCAAGAGTTGCTCAGGCCAGCCCGTTTTACTTGTTTGAACTGCCAGCCACCTCAACCTATGATTGAAACTAGTCATGAAATTGAAGCTCACCAGCATGGTCTTGGCTTTGGCCCTTGGCTCCGTCGCTCAGGCGAAGCTCTCACCCGAGCAAAAGGCCAAGTTGCCCGCGCCTGCGCAGGACAAGGTCCAGTTCACCCGCGACATCGCGCCCATTCTCCAAACCAGTTGTGTGAAATGCCACGGGCGTGGCAAAGCCAAAGGCGGCTTCCAAATCGATAACCGCGAGGTGTTCCTCAAGGGCGGTGAATCTGGCCCTGCGGCCATCGCCGCTAACAGCGGGGATAGCCTCATGATCGAGATGGTTTCCGGATTGGACCCGGAGAACGTCATGCCCCAAAAGGGTTCGAAACTGAACGAGAAACAGGTGGCTCTCCTCCGTGGCTGGATCGACCAAGGCATCACCTGGGACAAAGAGATTTCCTTCGCCAAGCTGCCTCCGGTAAACCTGTATCCGCGCGAAGTTGCCTTGCCTTCCGTAACTAAAACGGAGGACCCCATTGACCGTATCCTTCAACCCTACTTTGCCGCGCAAAAGATCAAGCCATCCAAAGTGGTGGACGACCGCACCTACGCCCGCCGTGTTTACATGGATCTTTGGGGCGTGCCTCCTGCTCCTGAGGATGTCGAAAAATTTGCTGCCGATAAACGGCCTAATAAACGTTCTCGCCTCGTCGATAGTTTGCTTGCCGATAACAAACATTACGCGGAGAACTGGCTTTCCTTCTGGAATGATCTATTGCGCAACGATTATCGGGGCACCGGCTACATCGACGGCGGACGCAAACAAATCACCAAATGGCTCTATTCCGCCCTCCTCACGAACCTGCCTTACGACCGTTTTGTTGCCCAATTGGTGAACCCAAATGAGGAGAGCGAAGGGTTTGTTAAAGGCATTGTTTGGCGCGGCGTGGTGAACGCTAGCCAAACCCCGCAAATGCAGGCCGCGCAAAACATTTCCCAGGTCTTCATGGGCATTAATATGAAGTGCGCAAGCTGCCACGACAGCTTTATCAACGACTGGACGCTTGCAGACGCCTACGGCCTCGCTAGCGTCTATGCCGACCAGCGCCTCGAAATGTTTCAATGCGACAAACCGACCGGCAAAAAATCGGCCATCAAATTCCTTTACCCTGAGCTGGGCCAAATCACTCCGGAAGCACCCCAGGCGGAACGACGCAAACAATTGGCCGAGATCATTACTTCCAAACAAAATGGGCGTCTCAGCCGCACTGTCGTGAATCGTTTCTGGCAAAAGTTCCTCGGCCGCGGCCTGGTTGAGCCCGTGGACGACATGGAGCAAAAGGCCTGGTCTCCGGACCTGCTCGATTGGCTGGCTCAAGACCTCGCGGACAACGGTTACGACCTGAAACACACCATGAAGGCGATCCTGACTTCCCGGGCCTATCAGATGCCTTCCGTCAGCATGGATGACCAGGCGCATTCGGATTTTGTCTTCGCCGGTCCCGCTGTTCGCCGACTGAGCGCCGAGCAATTCAGAGATTCCTTGGGTGCTTTGACCGGCGTGTGGTTCGATACCGCCGCTTTTCAACCTCCGCTAGCCCCTTCCGGCAAGGCCGCAGAACCGAACGCCATGCCCAAGGGTGCAAAATGGATTTGGAGCGAACCCGGCGCCGATCAGAAAGCGCTCGCTGAGTGGGTCTATTTCCGAAAGGTTTTCACCTTGGCAGAAATCCCCGATGAAGCTGTCGCGGTGGTGGCATGTGACAACAGCTTCACCTTGTACGTGAACGGCACGAAGGTCACATCAGGCAAAGACTTTGGCCAGCCCAACCTGGGACTTATCAAGTCGCACCTTCGCAAAGGAGAGAACGTCATTGCCATTGCAGGAGCAAATTCTACCCCCGACCTAAAAACTCCGGTCGAAGGTGTCGCGCCCAAACCTGAGGGTGCCAATCCCGCCGGTCTCATTGCCTACATCCGGCTCCGGAACAAAAAGGAAGTCCTGGATTTCGGTACTGATGCGTCATGGACATTTTCAAAGAACAAAGCGAAGGAATGGGAAAAGCCATCGTTCGCTGCCATAGATTGGAAGCCCGCTGCCGAACTCGGCGGGGCCTCTATGGCTCCCTGGAATGCCGAGAAATCCCTGGCCAACACGCTGTCCATGGCCGGTGAACACCAACAGGTCCGGAGCAGCCTCGTTCCCTCCGACCCTCTCATGCTTGCGCTGGGCCGACCATCCCGCGAACAGGTGCTGACCACGCGCCTCCAAACCGCCACGACTCTCCAGGCCATTGAATTGACGAATGGTGATACCCTCGCGAAACTGCTGCAACGTGGTGCAGATAAAGTGCTTGGGGAGAAAATAAAATCAACGGAGGAGCTGATTACGAAGCTTTATACCCGTGCTCTCAGCCGGAAGCCCACCAAAGACGAACTGGCGAGTGCGAAGGATTACTTGGGTCAGAGCGTCTCAAGAGAAGGAGTTGAAGATTTGCTTTGGGCCGTGGCTATGCTCCCGGAATTTCAATTAATCTATTAAGCGTATGACTGGAATGAAACGACGTGACTTTCTGAAGACCGCCAGCGCCGCTACCCTTGGCGCCTTGGCCGCCGGTTATCCAAAAGCTGTGTGGAGCGCCGAACAGGCCCCGGAGAAGATTAAGCCCACGGCCGACACTATCATTGTGCTCTGGATGGGCGGCGGCATGGCCCATACGGAAACATTCGACCCCAAGCGCTACACTCCATTCGAGAAAGGCATCAAACCCGGCGACGTTTACAGCACCTTTCGCACGATCGATACCAAAGTTGATAACATCAAGATCACCAAAGGCCTGGAACGTATCGCTTCTGTGATGGATCGTGGCGCGCTGATTCGTTCCTACACGGCGGGTGACCTCGGCTTTATTCTCCATTCCCGCCATCAATTTCATTGGCACACGGGGTATGCCCCGCCTCAAACCGTAGCCGCGCCGCACCTGGGTGCGGTCATTGCCCGAACGCTCGGCCCGCTCAATCCGGCTCTCCCGGCCTTTATCAACATCGGTCAGCGCCTCGATCTGGGCGAAGGCGAGGAGCTTAAGGCTTTCACCACGGCAGGCTTTCTGGGGAGCGAATATGGACCTTTCAATATTCCACTCCCGGAAGCTGCGGCCAGCAGTGTCCGGCCGCCAGGGGGCATGACTCCGGGGCGTTTTGAAAACCGCGACAAATTTTATCGCAAGCTCCTGGCTGAAAGCCCAGTGATGCTCCACGGCAGCGATTTCCAAAAGGAATCGCTCCTCCGCTCCGTGGACAATGCGCATCGTCTGCTGGGCTCATCAGCCGCCAAAGCATTCGACCTCGCACTGGAGCCCAAGGAGAACGTGGCCAAATACACGGGCGGCATCTCGGATTTCAGCAAAATTTCGAAAGCAGGCCAGAACCGCGACGGCTCCTACGAGAAGAATTCGATCGGACGTTTCGGGCTGGGCTGCTTGCTCGCCCGCCGTTTGGCGGAGGCCGGGGCTCGTTATATCGAAGTGACAACCGAGTACATTCCATTCCTGAACTGGGATACCCACGAGCAGGGCCATGAAAAACTGGTTCACATGAAACAGTCGATCGACGCCCCAATTGCTCAACTCGTGCTTGATTTGGAAGAACGCGGTCTGCTCAACCGCACCCTCATCGTGCTCGCCAGCGAGTTCAGCCGGGACTCCCTCGTAGAAGGCAAGCCGGACAAAAAGGTCCAGGATCAAGTTCCGGTGCCTGATACTATCCAGGACATCAAAAACTACGGGATGCATCGCCATTTCACCGACGCTGGTTCGGTTTTGCTTTTCGGTGGCGGCGTCAAAAAAGGCCACGTCCATGGGGTCACCGCAGACGAAAAACCGTGCAAAACGATCAAAGACCGTGTCGTGATCGAAGACCTCCACGCCACGCTTTACACCGCCATGGGCATCTCCCCCAAACAGGCCTACGAAGTGGAAAAACGCCCCTTCTATGTGACCCGTGACGGCCTCGGCAAATCCATCCACCAAATCTTTGCCTAAACCAGTTTCAACGGATCAGCGCATTAACAGGTCTCACTCACCGTGAAGTTGCTCGTCTTTGCCCACAAACCGCCCCCCCAGCATGGCCAAAGCTACATGGTGCAGCTTTTCCTTGAGGCGTTGGCGAAGCCGGAGCCAGGGCGAGAATCAATCCAGTTCTATCACGTAGATTCACGTGTTTCCACTGGAGCAGAGGACGTTGGGAGCATGCGTTTTGCAAAGATTTTCCTGATTTTAAAATACTGTTTTCAGGCCATCCTGCTCCGACTTCGCCACGGCATCACCCATTTTTATTACGTCCCAGCCAATCCCAGCCGGGCCGCCCTTTATCGTGACTGGATCGTGATGGCCCTTTGCCGCCCCTTTTTCAAGAAGCTCATCTTCCATTGGCACGCCTCAGGCCTGGGAGATTGGCTGGAAACAGAAGCAAAACCATGGGAACGGCGCATCACGCAATTCCTGTTATCCAAGCCGGAGGCAAGCTTAGTGCTTTCGGAGTTTAACCGCAGGGACGCTGAACAACTCCAATCCCACAAAACTTTTATAGTGCCCAATGGCATTCCCGATCCGTGCCCTGATTTCGATAAGGAGGTTCTACCCGGGCGGCTTGCCCAGTCTGAATTCCTGCGACATTCAAATTCCCATGAAGCCTCTCAAATAGTGAAAAATAGAACCACCGAACCGCCGGTGTTTCGTGTGCTTTACCTAAGCTTATGCCATCGTCCGAAGGGATTGTTCGACACACTGGATGCAATTGCCAGGGCAAATCAAAAGCTGTCCGGTCCATTGCGGATAGAGCTTTCGGTAGCAGGTGCGTTTTGGAATGAGGAAGAGAAAGGAGAGTTTGAACAACGTTTGGGTCAGCCGGATTTGACAAGGAATGGTGAACCACTCGTCAAATACCTCGGCTTTGCCTCCGGCGAAACCAAGCGGACGCTGTTCATTGAGAGCGATTGCCTTTGCTTTCCGACTTGGTATCCTGCGGAAGGATTACCGATTGTGTTAATCGAAGCTATGGCGTTTGGATTGCCGGTGATCACCACCAGGTGGCGTGCCATTCCTGAATTCTTTCCTAAGGGATATGGTGGAATTGTTGAGCCTAAACGCCCGGATCTTATTGCGGCGGCTTTGCAACAATTTATGGGAGAGCATTACGACCCTTGGATGCGTCATCACTATCTAAGGCATTACACCCTGAAAGCCTTCTCAGGCTGCATCAAGGAAGCGATTCTGGCCACCTGAGTTTACCCTTTTTGAAGGTTTTCACATTCAGGAAAAGAACGAGGCTTCCACTTTAGCCGGTATTCTGGTTCGATAGGGGCGCAGCTCTTATGTCGCAATGCGCCCGAGGGTTCTGTAGCAAATTCAAACGAGTTTTGTACGCAGGTTGCAAACAGCCTTAATGACACCATCGAAAGTCTGTGAGCGAGTAAACGTCCTGGGCGTGGGGTTGAGTGTAATCAACCGGCCGCGTGCCTTGGGGATTTTTATCGAGGCGGTGAAGGAAGAAAGGCGGGGGTACATAACAGTCACGGGCGTGCATGGGGTCATGGAGTGTCAGCAGGATGAAGCCCTTCGAGAGATCCATAATCAAGCCTTCCTGTGCACACCGGATGGTATGCCCATGGTTTGGCTCGGAAAGTTAGCCGGTTTCCGGGACATGGCCCGAGTTTACGGGCCTGATCTCATGCTGGACGTCTGTGAGGCTTCTCCAAAAGCAGGAATTCGGCACTTTTTTTATGGCGGTGCCCACGGCGTTGCTGCCGAACTAAAGGAGAAACTGAGCGCCCGGTTTCCAGGGTTGGAGGTTGTGGGGACCTACGAACCACCATTTCGGCCTTTAAATCCCGAAGAAGAGGCTGAGCTAAAGGCTATTGTGAGTGAAGCTCGCCCAGATATTATATGGGTGGGGCTGAGCACTCCAAAACAAGAGCGTTTCATGGCGGAATACCTCCCGAAACTGAATACTACCTTGATGGTGGGGGTGGGCGCAGCTTTCGATTTCCACACCGGCAGGGTCAAACAAGCTCCAGCTTGGATGCAGTCCGTTGGATTGGAATGGCTTTATCGGCTTATCCAAGAACCCCGGCGGTTATGGAGACGGTATCTAACCAATAATCCAAAGTTCGTCTTCCTCCTCCTCTGCAACTGGTTGGGAACTAAAAAAACCAAACCTTTGTAGGAAAGCGGACGTGGAAAAACGGGTGCAGCATCGGCTTAAGAGGTTGTGGTTAGCGCGATTTTGAATGAACTAAAACCTTCGTTAGATGTTCTAAACCACGAGTTCCCGATTGGCTCGACGCATGAATACTAGCAAAATGTCTGCAAAAACGAAGGGAAGTGTAGAGGGCGACCCTCGCAACTGCCGAATGTTGCTTTATTTTCACCAATGACGCCTCGGACTCTCCATCTCGAATTGCACTGCCACACGGTTTATTCCATGGATGGTTTGATCGACTTTGATTCACTTATCAAGACTGCAAGTTGTGTGGGTCTGGACGCGATTGCAATTACAGATCATGACACAATTGAGGGGGCCAAAGAATTCCAAAAAACGATAAAGGCAAAAAATCTGAACCTCCAGCTCATCATTGGAGAAGAAAAGACTCTCGAGGATGGCAGCCACTTTATTGGATTGTTTCTGCAGGAACCGATTCAGTCCGGAGATCTGGCCGGCGCGATCAGTGAAATTCAACAGCAAGGCGGTTTGTGTCTGGTGCCGCATCCCTTCCGTCGCAAGGATGGTTTGCTTCGCGATGGCGCTGAGCGGATGGAGATGCTTAAGGGCGTAGGCGCAGGCTTTGAATTATTCAATGCGAAATGCGGTTACCGGGAGAATAAACTCGCTGAAGAATTTTTGCTCAAAAACGGATTGAGCCCCTTTGCAGGGAGTGATGCCCACTACGAAAGTGACTTGGGCGAAAGCCTGAATGTGTTGGATTGGCAAGGCGATCTGCGGACCACCGTGGAGCGGATGTTGCGACGCCAAACTCCTTTCGAACTCCGCGGCCGCAAACAAACTCCTATGAGCCGCGAACGCAAGTACGCCCCGCTTTATTATCGTTTCAAGAAGATGTTACGTTTGCCGAAGCCGCTACTGCCTGCCGCGAAGCAGTGTTATCGATGGTATCGCAACAAAAAATACGGGATTGGGTTAAAACCTTTGGTGCCTCTCTACCGCCATGCATAAGAAGCAAATTAGACCCCTGGCGAGATTGCACGGCTATTGGATTTACAAGCAGTTCCTCTCCCGAACCGGCGCCTGGACGGAGCGGGAAAAGCGCGCTTATGTTTTCGAGCGGCTTAAGCAAACTCTAATTCAGGCGGACGAGGGGATTCCTTTTTATCGAGAACGATTTCGTCAAGCAGGCTTCAATCCAAAGGCAGATTTCGGGTCTGTGGAGGATTTACGACATTTACCAATTCTGACAAAGGCTGATGTGCGTACACATCACACCGAGATGGTGGACCGACGCTTCCTTTCCACAAGTGTTGTCGCGAATACCAGCGGAACTACGGGTCAGCCGATGACGATGAGGCTCGGCCTCGGCTATATCGCGGTTGATTATGCCTGTATGTACAGGTTCTGGGCGCAGGCTGGTTACACCTTCCGAGCCCCTTGCGCTGCCATCCGCAGCTATGTGCCAGCTTCAGCCGCGGGGCCCCTGTGGAAATATAATTATTGGCAAAACACCCTCTACATGTCGGCTTACCACCTGAAGCCCTCCAACAGCCAGGATTATGTCCAAGCCCTGCTTAAGTTTCGACCCGCTTTCATTCGCGGCTATGCTTCTTCAGTAAATGTTTTAGCTGAGTATGCCTTGCCGTATCGCGAGCAGTTCGATTTCGTACGAGGTATTTTCACCGCATCTGAGACCCTGCTTGATTACGAGCGCAAGACAATCGAGCAAACTTTCGGTAAAAAGCTTTATGATTGGTATGGCATGACTGAGCCAGCGGTGGTCATCACCGAAACGGCTAATCATGAAGGCATGGAAGTGAACTGGGAGTACGGATATCCTGAGTTTCTGGAAGGCGAAGGTCTCGAATCCAACGAACGCCGTTTGATGGCCACAAGCCTCCATAATCCCGTCATGCCTTTTATCCGCTATCAAACTGACGATATTGTCCGTATGGCAGGTGGCGTTGCCAGCCCAGGGCAAATTCATCCCAAGATCGAGGCCGTGGTTGGTCGGAAGGATGAATATATTCTCACTCCTGACGGTGGGCGGCTTCCCTCGCTGAATTTTTATTCGCTCCTCCAGGGCTACGCGGATATTTTAAAGTTCCAATTCGTGCAAAGGGATTTGTCCCATGTGACGATGAAGATAGCAGTGAGGCCAGGTGCCAGGAATGTACCTGCCATGGTAAGTAAGTTGCACGAAGAGACAATGCGCCGTCTCGGGGCGCAGATGAACATTGAAATTGAGCAGACCGAAGAATTTGAGCGCAGCCCGGATGGGAAAACACCGGCGTTTAAACGCCTTTTCCGGCCAGAGGCGGTTCATGCGAATTCAGCGGCCTTAGCGAGCCAGCAATACAAGTAAATATGAGCCTGAAAATTTTTGGAACTGAAGAGCGCCAGCATAGCCCATCTGTTTTTCAGGTTGGAGCCATTTGCCCCAGCGGAAAAGCAGTGGATTTCTGCTATTTGTCCAACAAGTTCTTCCCGACTGCTGAAATTTTGGCCGAACTCTCTGCTGATTTTGCGGAAGTCGTTCGCAATTATCCTTCCATGCAGGGCGAACAAACAGAATTGGCGGGTCGCATCACCGGGTATCGCCCTGACCAGATTATCGTGGGGAATGGAGCTTCGGAACTCATCCACCTTGTCACTGCTCGTCTCGGGAGCCGCTGGTTAATGCCTTATCCCTCCTACATGGAATATGAGAATGTGATTCGCGATTTCAAGAAGCCAATTCATCTCTT
>JAQGOV010000714.1 GCA_028293425.1 Verrucomicrobiales bacterium | reverse complement strand
GTTGAAGGAGGAACGCACCCCTTTCCATTCAGGCAGCGGCTGAGTAAATCGTGCTCCGATGTTTTCAATAACCGTGATGCTCCGGTCGGCAGTCTGGGAACTGATATCTGTGAGGACCGTGTTCGTGATCGTGTTAATGCGCCCGAGCCGGAGAAAGCTTTCTGAGAACGAACGCGAAGCGTATACGATGAGTTCAGGGTGTCCCGTAGCAGGTGGAAGCCGAAAATTCCTGCTGACCGGGTCATATCCGAAATCTGAGGGGAGCCTGTCATAAAATTCGCGCAGGCCTTCCGTGGGTCCAAAAGGAACCCGGTAAAACCCGCTATAGTTCGCGATCAACGGCTGGTCAAAAAACCTGGCCCCTTGAGCTTCCGTTTTCTGCTCAGGGGTAAAGCTATATTGAACACCAGCCTGGTGGTCCAATTGCCAAAGATTGTTGTATTGCAGTGTGGAATCGACCCTGAGCGAGGGTGTTCCCGGGGTTGCCCGGTTATTGAGTTCCAGATGTCCGTGCAGCGGCAAGCGGTCCTTGACCTTCAGGGTCAAAGCACTGGTGCCGGGATCGGCGCCCGCGCCAATGACGGGGTAAATTTGGCGATCCTGGTTTGCATTGGCCTGATCGAGTTCGGGTTGAAACCATTTGGTATTGAGCAGGACATTTGTACTCAGGCTGGGAAGGGCGCGTAGCACATTGTTGGAGCTATAAAAGCGATTCCCCACCACATTGATTTCATTGAGCCGGCCTTCGGTGACCTGGACCTTGACCAGGCCGTTGGTGAGTTGCTGGCGTGGCAGAGCGACACCAACCGTAACGTAGCCGCGGTTGCGATAGGCGAGTTGGAGTTCCGACAAGGCTTGCCGGACCGTCCCAAAAGTCACTGCTGGACCCACATACTTTTTAAAGATTGGCTCCATCTGCTCGTAGTTAAGAAGGGTGTTGCCGTGGATTGCATAGCCCTTGATTTCGAATGCTGGCGTCTTAGCAGGGACCGGATTGGAAGCAACGCCGCTCGGAGGCGAGTTCGTCTCCGTGGCCGGGCCAACTGAAATATCCGCCAGGGCCAGCATAGGCATTAAGGAAATTAGAAACTTCATCCGTTGTGGTGGTTCTCTCTACGGTTTTGAAGGGCAGACCTGTCTGAGCGCAGGTCTGCCCTTGGGTTCCCATGGTGCTTATGGATTGCGTTCCACACTAAAGAACCCAACGGGACCGGAGTTGGTGGCTGCCAAAGATTGAATGGAGCCATTTCCCACAACGCTTCCGCTGACAACAGGCCAACCGCTCAGTGGAGTGGTGAGGTCGCTGCTCCCACGCAAACGGTAAGTTCCTCCAGCCGTGGTGGAGAATTGAACCACGTTTGTGCCATTTACCTGGGCGATGCCAAGGATGTTCGGGAGAGTGATTCCACCAACCCCGAATGTCAGCACCCCGTTGCTTCCGAATGTGAACGTGCCAAGCAAGGTTGCAGCGGGCTTGGGGGTGTCCGAACTGGGCTTGATTTCCCAAAATTGGAGGGAGGCGGGAATGGCCTGTTCAACCGTAAAGGAAGCAGAACCGCCGAGCTTGGGCAATTCATTATCCGCTATATGAGCGTTTGAGGCGATGTAGTCGTAGGAGGAAATGTGATTGGGCGAAATCACATACCACGGCACGGCGCTGGTTTGAGTGTAGCTTTGGGGTTTATCGCCAATCGCATTGATTTTTGAGTAGAGCTGCGATTGCCATTGGGACAGGGTGCGATCATAGGCTTGCGTGTTGGCTTCAGCGCTGCTCAGCCAAGCTCGTTTGTTCGAGCTGAAAGAACCGGAAACAGCCAGCACTACCACACGAACGTCATCCGACAAATCAGAGCCAAACGTGGAGGTCACGAGGTTCAGGTCGAAGTTGGAGATAGGGGCGCTGTAGCCGCTGGGCTTGTTCAAGAACTGGCTGATGTTGCCGAGATTGAAGAGGACATTGTCGTAGCCTGGCTTGCGGAAAACCAGCAGGACATCCTCATCATGGTAGGTCCACGCATGGGCGAGGGGAGACGCAAGCAAAGCCAGCGTACCCACGGTGATCAAGAAAAGTTTTTTCATAGCAAAGTTCCCGTGAAATAGGTGGATGGCTCAATAAAGGATCGAAGTGATAGGGCCGCCGTCGCTGGTGCGTTCCACTTGCAGGTCTCCCAGGGGCACAAATTTGCCGGCGTCGAAGAGATTGCCAGGAGTATGCTGATAGGTGCTATCCGTGACGGCGTTAAAGAGCGCGTTGATCACGATCAATTGATTGGCGCTGGGCTGGCCGGCGCCGGCATTTTTGTAGAACCAGCGTTCGTATCCCCAGATTGGATAGAATCCTTTGGCCACGTTCTGCGGCGTCGGGGCGTAACCTTCATAAGAGAGAACCGTATTGGTGCCGAAGTCGCCTGAGGAGACCGTTCCAATGGCATTGGAGAGCACGATCAAATCGGCCACCACCAATGCCCCACTGTTGTGTCCACCGAGCGGGCTCGGGACGGGCGCACCAACAGGATTGCTGCTGAAAACCCCACTGAAAGCTGCGTTGTAAGCGGCGTTTGTAATATAGGCGGTCCGGTTGGTGGTGTAGAAGGAGGGCGTGCCAGTGAAGTAGATGTTCGCGTCAATGATTTGCCGGACGGCTGCGCCTGTATCCCGGCCCACTGCGTACACGACGTCCGTGGTGCTGCTGCCACCGAAGAACACGGAAGGAAGCGTGCCGGAGGCGCTCTGCAAATAAGCGGCCTGGCGTTGAGTCAGGTTGGTTAGCCCAGCCAGGTTGGGAGATTTAGCAGGGTTTTTAACGTAACCAAACGGCACGACCAAAGTAGCGCGCGCGGAGAAGCCGGAACCGTCAATGCCAACGGTTTCCGGTGCGGCGCCGGAAACAGCCAGTTGAGGCGGGGCAGCGGAGTTGTCCGCGAGCGCTTCGCTGACCTGGTCTCTCAAGTTAAAAAGTCCAAGCGTTGCGCCGTTCTGTGCAAAGTGGATATTCACTTTTCCGAGCGCGGGCTGGCCCACCAGAGTGCCGTTCAGGTAGGAACGGGTGTTGGCATCTTTTACCACAACGCTAAAGCCGCTCAGAATGTTGGACGCACGATCGAAAAGGACATTGCGACTGGCGTTGCCACCGTCCACGACCAGGGTCACGTCAGCTTTTGTTGAGGTTGAATAAAGGGCTGCCAGAGCAGCCGTCAGGAATAGGATACGTTTCATAGGGTGCATTTCAGTTCGGATGTTTCTGTTTTGGAGACCAGTCCAGGCATCACTGAACAGCACGAAGCAGAATGCCCCGACCGATGCAGACGATGCCAACTGGAACTGGATCTCAGGTTTAGTAAATTGAGAAACTTCCAGAAGACCGGTCAGCTCTCGGATGGATTGGACAGCCTCCCTGGTTGGGGACGGCACTCCAACCTCGCTCCACTGAAGCGAGGTTGTTCAAAGGTGAAAAAATCAGCTCAGAGCCTCAGCAGGCTCGGGCAGGCTTACTTCAAAATAATTATGAGGGCCAGCCTCTCCCCATGGAGGATGCGGAGAGAGGCGTGGTTTGTGTGTCCTCATCTGAGAAAACCAAGTAAACATAGTCACAGGCTTTCTCTTAAATATTTTGCGCCAGGGCGAGCAGGTGCCGGTATTCGAGCAGCACCGTTTGCAGGGCAGCCGTGAGAGCTTCGACCTGCAAATATTGAGGTGCCTGGCCCGGGGTTTGAAGGGTGAGTTCAAACGGTGCCGGCTTGAGGCCCGGGACAGATCGAAGAGCGCCCGCCACCGTTTGATAAACAATTCCGTTGCAGGCAGGAAATCCTTCGATGTTTGTTTTGCTTGTGCGCGGCAGGTAATTTTCCGCTTCTTTGAGGGCGGGTTTCAGCAGGTGTTCCGATAACACCGTGCCGTTTACAAAACCATGAACGCCGTCGCTTTCCTGGCTGGACTGCAGATGGATCAATCCGTGAAAGGCATGGGTCCAAATCTCTGTTTCCAGATAGCGGATTTCTGTTTCGGTGGAACCTTTCCAGAAATCCCGGTTGAGGTCCTTGCCTCCGCGTTTGTGGCGCGTGTTATCCTCGTAGCCCGTCGGGTTGCAAAGGGGGTAGAGAAACAGGGCGTACCCTTTGCCCAATTCGCGTTTTTGTTCCAGCAGCCAAACCAGCCTCTGCAAGGCCACGGCTCCGACCGGCTCGTCCCCGTGAAGGGTGGCGAATATGCCGATGCGAATTGTGTCTCCTCCGCCCTTTGGCCCGAGGTAAACATAGCGGGGGAGTTGATAACTCTGACCGTCGTTTTCGAAGTTCCCAAATGATTTGGAGAGAAGGTGGCGCGATTGGTCCGCCAACTTGTTCAAAGGGAGGAGCAGTTTCTCAATGGACCTTCTTTCAGGCGCAGTCTTTTTCCGCTCCGCTATTTCGCTCTGCTTGATGTTCCGCATTGTTCGTTTTCCATTGCATGGGAACTTCCGGTGGTCCGGTCAGCAGCCAATCGGTTAATTTTTGGGACGTGGCTTATGGTTGGTTTTTGTCCAACCGAAGCTTTTCCGTGCGTTCGATTTGCACCACGCGTCCTTCGTGAACGATTATCTGCACTACTCCGAATTTGAGGGTCCGCAACTGGTCACGGACGATGTCCACCCAACCTTCGGTTTCAATCTTCTGAGCTTCTGAATTGTTTGCAGTATTAGTCACGACTCCGGCAGTTTAGATTTAATCTCTACTAAGTCAATAGATTTAATATAATATCATTCAGATTTTATTAATCCGTTGATGATTAATCAGTTGCAAGATTTTGGCGACATAGGGGACCTTAATTCTGGATGATAGGCAGCCTGCGGTCGACAGCGATGGATACAGCTTTGTAGCGGGGAATGGACTCAC
>JAQGOV010000257.1 GCA_028293425.1 Verrucomicrobiales bacterium | reverse complement strand
TCGAGGATGCGAGCAAGCATGTGCTGATCACTCGACTGGTCATCGACGATGACAACCCATTTATCCGGAGTCAATTCCACTCGATTTCGTGCTTAGATTGTTCTGTTTATTAGTGCGTGATGGTGCGCTGTCCTCCAACTACCATCAACTCACGATCTCTCGGTTGCTTTTGTTCCCGCTGGCCACCAAGAGCGTTAATGATCTCATCGGCACGGGCGAGTTAATCCGTATGGGGTAAATACCCCAGGACTGCTGCCGGGAAGATTTGCGGTGAGTAATTTAATCGCGACAATCGAAACTTTTCCGGTTAAACCTCCTTTATATAACAAATGCGTTCCTCAGCGAACCGTGCGGGAAGGCCGCACCGGACTTAGGAATAACGCAGGGACCTGTTCAAAAAGGTATCATAGCCAAAACAAGGAATAAGATGAAAGCCAAGCAACTTCCATGGGTGGTCGCGGCGCTGGTGTCGCTCACGTGCACCGCTCTCAACTCAGCCAACGCGGCAGCCACACTAAAAATTGGAGACCCCGCACCTAAATTGCAGGTTTCCAAATGGGTCCAGGGCGACCCGGTGAAGGAGTTTGAGCGTGATAAAGTCTACATCGTGGAATTCTGGGCGACCTGGTGCGGGCCCTGCCGCGTGTCGATTCCACATCTAAACGAGATTCACCAAAAGTACAAGGACAAAGGGCTGGTCGTGATTGGGCAGGATGTTTCGGAACGCGATCAAAAACTGGTGGCTCCTTTTGTTAAGCAAATGGGTGACAAAATGACCTATCGGGTGGCTCTGGATACCACCGACGACAAGATGAACGAAACCTGGATGGATGCCGCGGGACAGTCGGGCATCCCGACTGCATTCGTCGTGGACAAGAAAGGCATGATCGCCTGGATCGGACATCCCATGAGCATGAAGGAGAGCATGCTCGACCAAGTGCTGGCCGGCACATGGGACACCAAGAAAGCTCTTGCGGAGCAGGAGCAGGAAAAGTTGGGCGAGGAGCAAAGACGCGAAGTCTGGGGCGAGTTCATGCGCTACCGCCAAAAGGAACAGTGGGAAAAGGCAGATGAAACCCTGACAAAATTCGAGAAACTCCTGCCTGAGGAAGATCGCGGCAACCTGGGGGGCCTCCGATTTGCCATGCTGCTGGATCGCAAAGATTACAAAGGCGCGTACAAGCTCGCCTCGCAAATAGCAGCCTCGCAAAAAGAAAACACCATGCTGCTCAATCAAATCGCCTGGACCATCGCGACCAAGGAAGGCCTCGCGGAGCGCGATCTGCCCCTGGCCGAGAAGATTGCCCGGCAAGCCGACGAAACCACTAAAGGCAAAGATCCCCAGGTGATGGACACCCTCGCCCGGATCCTGTTCCTCAAGGGTGACAAGGAGCAAGCCATCGCGCTGCAACAAAAGGCCGTGGACGCATCCGATCCTGGCATCAAACGCCAGCTCCAAAAGACGCTGGACAGCTACAAAGCCGGCAAAGCGCCAAGCGACAAATAATTCGTTGGTGAAGCGCTTGCCCACAGGGGGCAAGCGTTTCACAGCCAGTCTAACTTCGCGGTTCTTGGGTTGCTTTCCTCCTTCGAAAAGCCAGCGGGAAAAGCGTTTTTTGATTCAAGTTCTGCGCTGCTTTTTATCTCTTCCAAAAGCTTCTTTTCACGCAAATACCACGCCCATCTTCGACATTTCCAGTGCCGTTCCCTTGAGAGGTCATATCCGTCTGCTACCTTGATCCTCCGGACATGGACCTCGAGCAGAAACTATCTATCCTGGCTGACGCGGCGAAGTACGATGCTTCTTGCGCGAGCAGCGGAACGAACCAACGAAATTCACGCGAAAGCACTGGGATTGGGTCCACGACCGGCATGGGAATTTGCCACAGTTTTACACCGGACGGACGTTGCGTTTCGCTGTTGAAAATTTTGCTGACCAATTACTGCACCTACGACTGCCTTTACTGCGTCAATCGCGTGTCCAGTTCGACCCCACGGGCAAGATTTACCGTGGATGAAGTGGTCGGCCTGACGCTCGATTTCTACCGCCGCAATTATATTGAGGGCCTGTTCCTGAGCTCCGGCATCATACGGAATCCTGATTACACCATGGAACAGGTGGTCTCGGTCGCCCGCAAGCTGCGCCAGGACCATGCATTCAGGGGTTACATCCACCTGAAAACAATTCCCGAAGCCAACCAGGCATTGATTGATGAAGCCGGCCGGTGGGCTGACCGTATTAGCATCAATATAGAACTCCCGCGTCCCCAGGACCTCCAGCAACTCGCGCCCGAAAAGAACCTGGATCGGATTCGAAGTTCCATGGGCGCGATCCAAAAGCGAATTGAGCAGGCTCGGGCAGAGACGAACGAGAATTCCAAAGCGCCGCCTTTCGCCCCTGCCGGACAAAGCACGCAAATGATCGTTGGGGCAACGGATGCCCCGGACTCCTCCATTCTGAGCCAGGCTACGCGCCTGTACGGATCCTACAAGCTGCGTCGGGTTTATTATTCAGCTTTCAGCCCGATCCCGGATTCCTCGAAGAAGCTCCCTTTGACGGCACCTCCGCTGGTGCGTGAACATCGGCTTTACCAGGCGGATTGGCTGATGCGGTTTTATGAGTTCCGAGCCCAGGAACTTACCACCGAACAAGCGCCCAACCTGGATTTGCAGATCGACCCCAAGCTGGCATGGGCGCTTCGAAACCGGCACCTGTTTCCTGTAAAATTGAACACTGATCCCAGGCATTTGCTTTTGCGCGTCCCGGGACTCGGCGTGCGGAACGTAGATCGTATCCTGCAGGCGCGTCGTTGGCATTCATTGCGTTTAGATGATCTCATCAGGCTCCGCGTGGCACTCCAGAAGGTGATGCCATTCATTGAAACTACGGACCATCACCCTGCATCCTCACTTGAGAAGGAGGATTTACGTTCACGCCTGGTTCGAGGAGAGCAACTAGACCTTTTTACACCCGAGCGATCCGTTTATTCCGGCCAACTATGACGGTTGAGCAGATAACTTTTGAGCCGACATTCACGGGCTGGCAACAGTCCGCACGACATGCCCTGCAGCTTGGATTGAGCCCTGATGATATTGCCTGGCATGCCGCAGGTTCCGCGCAGCCCGACCTTGGCCTCTTCCAGGAGCACGCGGCGGACACCACGCCACCTTCGCAGGCCCCTCATTTCAAGGTCCCCCGCAGCTTTCTTATATTGGCGCAAAACGTAGCTTGTCACTCCTCGGAAATTCGATGGGCTCTTCTTTA
>JAQGOV010000192.1 GCA_028293425.1 Verrucomicrobiales bacterium | reverse complement strand
TACCAGTCTGCTCGTCTCTTAATCCCACCACCATTTAAGGAATGGAGCTGGCGCCAAAAGCATCAGGCCCCAGCAAACTTCAAAACACAATGCGGATGTGCTCGAAACTGCCCGATAAACTTCCAGCATTCCAGGTCGGCCGCTGCCATAACTCCGCTCATAAACAATAAAGACAATAAACGGATGGGTTTCGAGTTGGAACTTACCCGCAGGTCTAGAGAGCGATCGAGAGAACCCGGCAGGTCGGACGTTCCGTCTCCAAACAGAGGCGTTCGGCTGAAATTACACAGCGGGACAAGAGCGCAATTTCCAGCTCCGCATCATTTCCGGCTTGTTTCCTGGGCCTGCCAGCCGCCACCCAGCGCTTTGGCCAAACCAGCGCTGGCGGTGAGTTTTTCGGCACGGAGGCGGACGACCTGGCGTTCGCGATCCAATGCCGCAGTTTGGGATGAGGCCACTTCGAGGTATGTCACAAGCCCGGCCTTATAGCGGTTCTCAGCTATTTCCAAAGTGCGACGGGCAGAGGTCAGCGCGGCGATTTCGGCTTCGAGCTGCGAACCGAGGTAGCGCTGGGCGGCGAGTTGATCTTCGACTTCCTGGAACGACCTGAGGACAGTGTCGCGGTAGCTTGCCACTGCTTCGTTGTAAGCAAATTGCTGGACCTGAAGCCGGGCGCGGTTGCGTCCGGCGTTGAACAGCGGCAACTCGAGGGTTGGACCTACCGCCCAAAATCGGCTCGGCCAATCGAACAAGGTCCCGATGTCCGCAGATTGGAAGCCAGCGAGCCCGCGGAAGAGGATGCGGGGGTAGTAAGCGGTCTGGGCCACACCGACCTCGGCATTGGCCGCAGCCATGCGACGTTCGGCAGCGGCGATATCGGGTCGGCGTTCGAGTAATTCGCTGGGCAGGGCCAAGGGCAGGACCGGGTTCGGGGTAGTTTCCTTGCCGGCTGTAATTTCAAACGATGACGCCGGTTGACCAGTCAGGGTGGCAATCGCATGACGGAGCTTGGAGCGTTGCAACGCGCGATCGGGCAGCAGGGCTTCGGTGACGCGGAGCTGGGTTTCGGCCTGGCTGACATCCAGGTCGCTGGCTATGCCGCCGGCACGGCGGTTTTTGGTTAGGTCCAGCGAACGGCTAAAAGCTTTGCTTGCTTGTTCGAGCAGGGCGTAATCTGCCTCGAGGGAGCGGTAGGTAAAGTAATTGATGGCCACCTCGGCCTGGATGGAAAGCCGGAGCGCTTCCAGGTCATCCGACGATGCCGCAAACCGAGCGCGGCTGGCGTCGACGACCTTGCGGACGCGTCCCCAAAGGTCCACTTCCCACGTGGCATCGAGCGGCACGCTAAAGGCGTTGAAATTGTTGTTGGCTGTCGTGCGGGAAGCCTGGTTCTGGCTAGTGCGCTCGCGATTGTAGCTCGGCGACAAGTTGATGTTTGGGAACAGGTCCGAGCGAGCGACGTTGACCAGTGCGCGGGCCTGATCCAGCCGGGCAACCGCGCCCGCTAATTCCTGGTTGCTCGCAGAGGCCAGATCCTCGAGCCGGTTCAATTCCGGGTCATGGAAAACGGTCCACCAGGAACCGCGCGGGAGATGCGCGGAAGGCTCGGCGGCTTTCCATTGGGCAGTATTCGTGCCCGCTTCCGCAAACGTGGACGGAAGCGCATTCGTTCCAGCCAAGGGTGCCGGACGCTGATATTTGGGGCCGACACTGCAACCGGCGAGCATGGTGGCCGCTGCAAGGCCCAGGAGAGGAGCAGTCTTCATTGGCCGGTTTTGCTGTTTTCAGCCACACGCACAGCCATGCCCGAAACAATTGAATCCGGTGGATGGAGCACCAAACGATCTTTCAAGTCGACGCCGGACAGGATCTCCACGCGTTTGCCGAAGTCGCGGCCGAGCTCGATTTGGCGCATCTCGATTTTGTTGTCAGCCGTGACAACGCCAACAAAGACGCCTTCCGAACGGAAAAGGAGTGTGTTCGAGGGAACCGTCAATGGCACTTCGGGCTTCGTATCCGTGAGCCGGACTTCCGCATAGCTGCCCGCCAGGATCTCGCCAGCCGAATTGTCGACTTCGAGCTCGGTTAAAAGGGTGCGGGATTCCGGGTTCATGGCGCCCGCGGTGCGCACGACCTTGGCGGTAAATTTTCGGCCGTGCATTTCCGGGATGGTGAGTTCGGCGGCCTGTCCGATCCGGACGGCGCGCGCTTCGGCCTGCGGCGCCCGAATGAAGACGCGCAGCTTATCGATCTGGGCGAGGCGGAAAAGTTCCTTGGCGCTATCGGTTTTGATGAGCTGGCCAACATCCGTAAAGCGAGCGGTAATGACCCCGGCAAAAGGGGCAGTGATCCGGGAAAAGGATTGCAACTCTTCAAGGCGCTTGACGCTGGACTGCGCCGCGGAAACGGTGGCGGATTTCAAAGCCAGGTCCGCCTGCTTTTCGGCGGATTCCTGTTCGCTGACGCTGGAGGTTTTGATTAATTCCGCCCAGCGGGTGGCGGTGGTTTTGGCGAGCACCTGGGCGGCTTCGGCCTGCTTCAACTCGGCGCGGGAGTGGGCCAGTTCCTGGTTCAGCTCCGGAGTGTCGATCTCAGCGAGAAGCTGGCCTGCCTCGACCTTGCCGCCAATATCCACATACCATTTCTTTACATAGCCGCTGGCCCGCGCATAGATGGGAGCTTCCATGAGGGCACGCACTTCCGCCGGCAGAAAGGTGGCAGTGACGGATTGGCCTGGGGCGGGCGGTACCACGGTCACGGTGGTGAGGGCTAATTCCTGAGATTCGGCAACCAGGTTGTGGCGCTGACGCCAGCGTGGCACGAGACCCGCAACCACACCAACAATAATGAGAATAACCGTGAGAATGACCAGGCCACCCAGTTTCCGGGGCGGCGGCTTTTGTTCTCGGTCGGAGAGTTCTGGGCTCTCAGGCGGATTGTCCATCACTTGCGTTCTGTTATACGGCGTAGGAGTCATAAGAGCAAATCAGGTGGAAAGGGTTGTGAGTGGAGACTCTTTGCGGGCACCGTCGTTGACGGAGTGCCGAGGCCGGTGGAGGAGGCTGAACACCACAGGCACAAAGAAGAGGGTGGCCACGGTGGCCAGAACCAAACCGCCGATTACCGCGCGGCCGAGGGGAGCATTTTGTTCGCCGCCTTCGCCCATGCCCAGTGCCATGGGCAACATGCCGATGATCATGGCCATGGCCGTCATAAGCACGGGACGCAAACGGCTGGTGCCGGCTTCCCAAGCGGCGTTCAAGGGATCATTCCCGCAGTGGAGATTGTGCCGGGCGAAACTGACCACGAGCACGGAATTCGCAGTCGCGACGCCGAGGCTCATGATAGCCCCCATCAGGGCCGGGACGCTCAAGGTGGTGAAGGTAAGATACAAAGCCCAGGCCACGCCAGCGAGAGCACCCGGCAGCGCCGAAATAATGATGAATGGATCGAGCCAGCTCTGGAAATTCAAGACGAGCAACAGGTAAATCAGGACGATGGCCACGCACAAGCCAACTCCCAGGCCAATGAAACTGGAATTCATAGTCTCGGCCTGGCCCCGGACCACAATATAGCTGCCACGCGGCAGGCTTTTTTCCGCTTGGGCGATCAAGGGCCTGATTTTACGCAGCACAGTCCCGAGGTCGCTCCCACTGACGCCCCCGTAAACATCCACCACCGGCTGCACATTGTAATGCGTAAAAACGGGCGAGCCGTTGGTGCGGGTGTAAGTCGCCAGGTTGGCGAGCACCTGTCCATCTCCCTGCCCCGGAGTGCTGGCGCTGATCGGAATGGAGGCGAGCGCGGAGATTGAATCCATGACGTATTCAGGAGCGCGAGCGTTGATTAAATATTGAATGCCGTTCTTCGGATTCAGCCAATAACCGGGCTGCACCTGACCGCTGCCGCTCAAGCTGAGCAGGACGGAATTCGCGACATCCTTTACCGCGAGGCCCATTTCACCAGCTTTGGTGCGATCAATTTCGAATCTCAACTTGGGCAAATCGGCGGGCTGTTGGATCCGAACATCCACCGCCCCGGGAACCTGGCGGATTTTGTCGACCAGGCTGGCTGCGATGGCGCGGTTTTTTTCAATTTCCTTGCCGACGATCTGGACGTTGAATGGAGCTGGGAGGCCGAAATTCAACGTTTGGCTCACGATATCCGCCGAAAGGAAATAAAACATCGTGCCCGAAAATTCGCGGTTCATCTTCAATCGCAACTTGCGGATGAATTCTTCGGTGGGTCTGTGGCCTTTCTTCAGGGAAACGAGAATGTCGGCATCTCCAGCACCAATGAGCCCGTTGTTACTGTAGCTCAACGCGATGCCGGAGTTCGGGATGCCGATGTTATCCAGAATGCCCAGGAGTTCATTGGAGGGGATCTCACTGCGAATCGCCTTTTCCACTCTTTCCACGAGAGCAACCGTTTCTTCGATGCGCGTGCCGCTCGGAGCACGGAGGTGGAGGCGCAGTTGCCCGGCGTCCACGGACGGGAAGAAATCCTGGCCGAGCTGCGTGACCAATAACCAGGAGCCGACGCAAAAGATGAGGAAACAAACCGCGAAAACGCCGCGGTGAGCCAGGATCGTCGACAGCACGCTGCGATACCATTGGCGGAAGCGTTCAAAGCGATTCTCAAAACCTAAATGAATGGCTGCAAAGGGACGTTTCCAGCCTGTAGCCGGTTTGTTGTGCCCATTACCATGACCGCCCACATGATGAATTTTGCGATAAAACCACAGCACCAGCGTGGGAATCAGCGTGCGGGAGAGCACATAGCTGGAAAGCATCGCGAACACGACCGCTTCGGCCAACGGCACGAATAAATGCCGAGCCACGCCTGCGAGAAAAAACATCGGCACGAACACAATGCAAACGCAAAGGGTGGACACAAAGGCCGGGAGTGCAATTTCCTGGGCGCCATCCAGAATCGCCTGTTCCAGGGGTTTACCCGTGGCCATCTGACGATGAACGTTCTCGATTTCCACGGTGGCATCGTCAACCAGGATACCCACGGCCAACGCGAGCCCGCCGAGCGTCATCAGGTTGATAGTTTCACCAAGGGCGCTCAGAATCGCAACCGAGCTCAGGACTGACAGTGGGATGGAAAGAGCAATGATGATCGTACTGCGCCAGGACCCAATAAACAGCAAAATCATAATGGCCGTGAGGGCGGCTGCAATAAGGCCCTCCTTCATCACTCCAGCTACGGCCGCTCGCACGAAGACGGATTGATCAGCGAATTCTTTGACCTCCAGTTCAGGAGGCAGGCTGGTGAGGATCCGTGGCATGACTTCCTTCACTCGCTTAACAACATCGAGGGTGGAAGCTGAGCCGCTCTTCAGGATGGTAAGCAGCGCGCCGCGAACACCGTCCTGACGAACGACGTTTTGCTGGGGCTGGAAGCCGTCGCGGACCTGCGCAACGTCGCGCACGTAAATGGTCGTGCCGTTGATCGTCTTGACTGGGAGATCGTTCAACTCTTCCAGGACTTTCGGGCTGGTGTTCAACTCCACATCGAACTCAGTGGGGCCAATCTTCGCGGTGCCTGCGGGAAAAACGAGGTTTTGCGCGTTCATGGCGTTGACCACGTCCTGAGCGGAAAGGTTCTTGGCCTTCAGGGCGCTCAGGTTCAAATCCACGGAAACAACGCGCGTTCTTCCGCCGTACGGCCAGGGAACAGCCGCGCCGAGAACCGTTGAGAGCCCCACGCGGATGTTGTTCTGGCTCATGTCATACAGTTCCTGTTCTGTCAGGGACTTGCTGCCGACGCCATATTGCAGAATGGGAACGGTGGAAGCGTTGTATTGAATGATCAGCGGAGGTTGCTGGCCCGGGGGGAGCAACCGCAGAATGGTTTGGGCGATGGCGGTGATCTGAGCCACGCCAGCCTCAACGCGCGCGCCGGGCTGCATGAACACTTTGATCACGCCCACACCGTTGTAGGAGTTGGACTCGATGTGCTCGATGTCGTTTACCGTGGCGCTGAGGGAACGCTCGTGCGCGTAAATGATGCGTTGTTCGAACTCCTGGGCGTTCAACCCGGCATATTGCCAAACGATGCTGATGACCGGGATGTTGATATTTGGGAAAATGTCCGTGGGCGTGCGCATCAGCACAAAGGGCGTGATTAGCAACAAAACCAACGAGCAGACCACGAAGGTGTAGGGGCGGCGTAAAGCTAGACGAACAATCCACATATATTAAAGCGCGCGGGAAGCGATCTTAAAGGGACGGCCTTCCGCCCTTCCCCGGGCAGAGAAACCTGCGATTAATCCATTTTCCGTTCTTCTCATTCTTACAACCGCTATTAAGCCACATCTTGCCCCTGATAAACCAATACATGTTTGCTCCTTTATTGATATGTTGTAAGTATCAATGCCATGGAATTGCGACATTTAAAATACTTTGTGGCCGTGGCCGAAACGCTGAGCTTTCGGCAGGCTGCGGAAAGGCTGCACATGGCACAGCCGCCCTTGAGCGCACAGATCAAATCCCTCGAAACCGAGCTGGGCGTACGCTTATTCGAGCGCACCACCCGGACGGTTCGTTTGACCCATGCAGGACAAGTGTTTGTACAGGAAGCCCGCGCTTTGCTCGCGGGCTCCGCGGAGGCCCAGCGCAAGGTCCAGGAGGCGGACCAGGGATGGGTGGGTACGATTCGGCTAGGGGTGATTGCGCCGGTGGCAAACACCTGGCTGGCCAATGTATTGCGCAATTTTCGCCAGCAATTTCCGGCTGTGCAGCTTTCCGTTTTTGACCTGACCAGCACCGAGCAATTGCGCCGGCTGCGGCTGAATGAGCTGGATGTGGGTCTCCTGCGTCCGCCGGTGGGGGATTCGGATTTGGAATGTGTTTTCGTGGAAAAGTCCGAGCAGGTCCTCGCGCTGCCAGCGGGCCATAAGCTCGCCAAAAAACGAAAGCTGGAATGGAAAGATTTTCATGACCAGGAATTGGTCCTGATTCATCCGAATGGGCAGCATGGATATTATGACAGTTTCATGGCGGCTTGCGCCAAGGCGGGGGCAAAACCGCGTCCGGCACAATATGCGCATGATATCCAAACTAAAATGTGGCTGATCTCCGCGGGATTCGGCATTGCGCCAACCACTGCGACCCTCATGCAGATCAAGCGGCCAGGTTTAGTGTTCCGGGCGCTTCCGTCCCCGCTTGCCCCGGTGCAAACGGCGCTGGTCTGGCGGAAACGGGATGACTCACCGGTGTTGAATCACTTTCGGGGTTGCTTCTTTGCCGTGCAGGAGAAGAAAAAATTGGACGCCGCTCGTTAAGGCGAGCTACCGCCGAGCCCTGATTCTTCCGTTCATTGCTCAAGCGCCACCGTGGAAACAGGTCCTGCAACCCCGAAGCGGTTGAGCGTCCGTGCTTCCAGCCGGTTCGCGCCCGGACGAGGCGTCCAAAGAAAGGTTTCTTTCGTCGGCTTCCAATCACCGCCGTTGCTCCGCATCTGAAACTCCTGAAAATTGGGTGTCAGGGTCTTGAGCGAGACCTGGATCTTGTCGCCGGCTATTCTCAGGCTCAATGAGGCCTGCCCGATCGGGAAGTATGGCTCGACAGCAGGATTCGCGGGCACGGTGCGTTCATGCCATTTGGTTCCTTCGCAGACCTTGTCCTTCACAATAAACATTTTGCCATAATCTTCCCGTGCATCCATTAGGTCCGTGTTGGGGATGTAGGCCGTGAATCCGTATTTATCCAGCTCATCGGGGCTCACCTTCAGGTCGCCGAATCCGGCATACGTTCCCAGGAAAATAGGCAGGTCGCTCTTGCGATACCTTTTCCGCTCTTTACCGACCACGAAGACCAGTCCCTTGCCATCGTTGTAGAACCATTCCTGGCGAATCTCATAGGCATTCAAAGGCACGCCATCCTTTTCCAAATACATGTTGCTCGTCGGATCGAGCATCACCCACTT
>JAQGOV010000187.1 GCA_028293425.1 Verrucomicrobiales bacterium | reverse complement strand
GCTCGTAAGCCTTATGGAAAGCCTGAAGCTGCTGCTCCTCATCTCCGAGCAGCCCGTCAACAATCGCTTTATCTAACTTTTCATCCTCGGTCCTCACATCACAACCTTTCGTTAGTGCATTTCAGCCCTATGCAGTTACTCGTTGGATTTTGTCAAAAGGATCAAAAATTTACAAAAATTCTTTTTAGTCTAATGAAGCGTTCCCAGCGAGGGACTATGTAAAGGCGCAATAACGCGCCCGGACCCGCAAACTTATGAATAATACACCCAACACACCGCCCCAAACCGAAGGCTCGGCTAACGACACGTGTGACATCAACCCTGCGCCAAAATGGGCTGCATCCATTGATGACACTCTGGTGCTTTCTCCTCAGCGACAAGTACATGCAAGCGTCTTGCTCGCACAAGCAGGCGTCCAGGAGGGAAAAGTCTTGGTCCGCGATCATGGTGGTGATCCCGACGCAGCAATCGGCCACGCTGAGATCATCGACCTTTCCAAGGGTAACGTGTTTTACGTCGTGGCAGCCTGCGATGCACCTGGGAAAAGCGACTGTCTGAAACCAGCCAAGCTCGCCCTGTTCCTGAACGACCGGCCTGAGGAAACCATGAACCCTCACCAGACCGGCCGAACCATTCGAGAGTTGTTCGGACTTGCCCCTGACGTGGACCTGTTCCGAGATTACGAATCTCCACACGACGAACTGGTTGGGCTTGAAGAACCTGCATCATTTGAAAGGGGGCCGGTCTTCATCACCAAGCGCCAACACACCAGTCTTTCGATTGTGGTGAACAGCAAGCGCTTCACGCAGGCCAATGGCGTCAAAAAGAATATGACCGGCCGTGAAATTGCGAGCTTCGTGAGCGACAATCCACATGCCACAGAGGTTTTCAGGATTAAGGGAGCCCAATCGGAAGCAGTGCCCCTGAACACTGAAATCCACATCGAGAATTGCGACGAATTTCGAGTAATCCGCAATAATGTTGCTGGTGGATTCGAAACGGCCCGCATTCAACGGGAGATTCAGAAGTTGAAAGAAGCGGGCTGCCGGGTTGACTTCATTCAGCAACCGATTCCAGCGGTCATTTATCGTGATGTGCCCACACGTCCTGGCTATCAACATTTGCGGAAAACGGATGTTCTGGTGGCTGTGCCAGGGGGCTACCCAGGCCAATTCATCGACGGTGGATTCTTGCCTCAGGGTTCGCCGCTGCTCGGCCGCGTGGCAGGGTCGCCGCAACACTCGATTCAAGCGGATGGATGCACTTGGCAGCTCGTCAGCTATCATCCTCACAATGGCGGAGGCGGCCCGCCTTGGAACAAAGACCGGCACGGGTTCCATACTTACTTCGACGAGGTCCTTTGTTGGATTCACCGGGCAAATAACTGATCTATCATGAAACAGCTATTCAACAAACAACAATGTTTGCTGCGGATTTCCGATGTGGATAGAAACGCCTTGGAAGCTCTTGTGTTTAGGCGATATCCGCATCGGGAGTGGGGAACTTTTTTCAGGTTCGGTTATCGCATCACTCCCTGGGGAGTCCACGCTTCGTTCGTTGACACCCTGTCTCCAAAACCAGGCGAGCTGAAACGTGATAGTGGAATAGTTGAATTCGATGCGGGCTATATCCTCAGGGCCCAACTCGCCATGACCCAAACCGGCTTAGGCATTGGCGTCATTCACTCGCACCCTCAAGGATGTAGCACATACGCCAGCTCCCTTGATGACGACATGGATGCATACTTTGCAGGCGAATTTGCAACCTACGGCCAGGGCCGACCTTATCTTACCCTGCGGGTCGTAAAAGATCGAAGCCATAACTTCAGCTTCAGCGGAGAATTATGGCTGGCCGGCGAACGAATGGCAGTAACGGAGATCCTTACGGTTGGAGGAACCCTCCAGCGTGAACAAGGAGAGCAGTTTTTGGGAGGCTGCAAAGGAAAAGTAGACGCCCCTGCCAGAGACGAGCAAGCGCGCGTGGCCGAGCTCCTTGGGGCAAGAAATTTGAGACGATTGAAGCGCGGAGTGGTCGCTGTTGTCGGTTGTAGTGGCACTGGATCACCGGCTGTGCATGTCCTAGCTCGGGCCGGGATAAAACAATTTGTCTTGGTTGATCCAGAATTCTTCACGAACTCGAATCATGAGCGTTTCCACGCGAGCACGAGTCAGGATTTGAACAAGCACCAGCTAAAGGTTCAGATGATGCGGAGACTCATCCATAGCATTGATCCTGAGGTGGCTGTCACTGCCATCCGGGGCAACGTATTGGACGAATTGGTGCTGGACGAACTATTGCGCTGCGATCTTGTTCTCGGCTGCACTGATACGCAACACAGCCGTGCGGCATTATCAGATTTCGCATCGCATTATCTGCTTCCGTGCATTGATGCAGGTGTCCTTATGCGAGCGGAAAAAGGGCAACTAACGGAACAGGTTGGGGAATTTGCTCGCTACAGCCCCGAAGAGTCATGCGCATGGTGTCTGGGTCGTATCAATCAGAAGGCGCTCGCATGGGAACTGATGAGCGCTGTAGAGCGTGAGCAGCGGGCTCAGGCTGCAGCCGAAGCGATTCGACACGGCATCGACGGCGAACAGTATTGGGGAGGCACACCTCCAAAAGAACTGACGGTCGGCTATCTAACCACAGCTGTGGGTGCAATCCTTGCTGGATACGCCCGCGGTTGGATCACAGGTTCATCAACGATGCCACATCAGCGTTTCCAATTTGATCTCGGGATGCCGCTGCTCGGAGCAGTCCCAGCAGAAAAACCTAGAAGATCCGAATGCTCATGCGGCAGAACAAAGGGCTGGGCCGACCAGGCGCGTGCAGACCGGAGCGTATCCCGCCCCCCCCACTTCCCTCGGCCCGAGTTTGTTGCGCCTGCACATGAAGGACTTCCATGCCACGAAACAATAACCTGTCTATCAGTTTCTTGAAGCCCCTCCTACCGCCCAAGGTCAGCTCCTCACTCCGGAAAAATATCCCTCACCTTGCATTTCAACCGATCCGTAATCTGCTCCAGCGTCTTCAACGTGATGTTCTGTTGAGCAAGCTCCAACCGATGCAATGTGGAGTCACTGATGCCTGTCTTTTTTGAAAATTGCTCGTACGTGAGATCTCCTCTCTTCTGCCTCAGGAAGGCACCGAGCTGCTTTGCAAGTTTTTGAGCCACAAAGCAAATCCTGATACGAAGTC
>JAQGOV010000144.1 GCA_028293425.1 Verrucomicrobiales bacterium | reverse complement strand
GATTAAGGCAAGTAACGAACCAAGGGACTTGCGGAACGGCTGAATACAGACAAAAAGCTGGTCCCGGAGTGCTTCGCTGGGAGAGGAGAAGGACGGCGCACCGTCCCCGGTCTCCGCTGCAGTTCAGGACTCGGTGTCGTGCGCGGTCTGGGGGGTATGCGCCCGATGGAATTCGAACGCGCCAAGCCAAACGAGCAAGCCGACGGCGACAAACGCTCTCAAACCGATGCCAAAAACCTGCAAGGCAAGGGCAGAGTCAAAAATAAGCCGGGCTTGGCGATCAAGCCAGCCAGTGCCAAGTCCGAAACCTACCGCGAGTGTGAGAATGGCGACAGTGATACAATAGAGTTGCTTGTTTGTTCCCATAGGTTTGTCTTTCTGCCTTCATGGGAGCATCACCCGTGCCGAATGCGTGAAGGGGGAAAGGCTCGCGTGCAGGGGAATCAAGCACGGTTTTTTAGACCTTTACGGGGCAAACCGAACATGCGCCGGTGGCGAGTGCCGGTTCACGTCCCGGAGCGTCTCAACGGAACGCCCCATTTTGAGACACAATCGTTAGCTCGCGCCCGAGCTCCATGACAATAGCGAAAGTATTCGCCTGGCCCTGATGGTTAGGCTACAGGCAGACGTTCCTTCGCTCTACCTGGTACCAGAAAAGGATCTAGGTAGAAGTTGAATCTTTTTTCGTCGAAGGCGAGCAAGATGCGTACTCCACGAAGTCTTTCCTTAAAGCAATAATCCAACGCAGTCACCGAACTGTGAAAATCCCGTGCCCTTCCTTGTTCCTTGGTCCACCCCCTGGCTCCCAAAAACCTTCTTGTTTCTGGGTCCTCCAAAACTATCCTCATATTTTCTCCTTTCAGCGATTCCTTACGCGTAATCATGTTATTAACACTCATTTCAAAAACTTACGAGTCAGGAAAACGAGCAAGGTTTATTACAAAGCGGAATGGTAGCGCCCAAATGCAATCGAGTGGAAGCTTGTGTCATCGCGTTTAGCCCCAAAATTTTGAAAGAGAGCAAGCGTTGGTCACCTGCTGTTTGGTAAATGGGGAGGTGATTAGGAAGGATAAAGTGGGTCCGGGCAACAGACGCCAAGGAGGTGGGGGTTGGGGAACCCCGCTGAAGAAACGATCTGCTACCCGAACCGCAGCGCCTTTATACACTCATCCCACACCACACACCAAGGAAAATTTTCAGAGCAGAGCAAATCGTTTAGCACCCGACCACACCGGCTATGAGGAATACATAGAGAATCTGCTTCGAGCCCAGCGTTTTGCATGAGAATTTCAGGATCTATGGAGAGGTCTAATAGAGCCTTCAGTGCTCCGGACCATCCGTGGATTAGGCCAAAGAAATGGCGGGAGTGGCGGGGCTCGAACCCGTAACCTCTGCCGTGACAGGGCAGCGCTCTAACCAATTGAGCTACACCCCCGCGATCGGGGAGCGAAAAAGTAGTGCAATCCACCCTGAAGAGTCAACGGCGAAATGAACAATTTTCCCACGGGATCAAAACGGTCGATAACGCTGTCATCTAACGTGGAAGAGGTTGCGCAAGAGTTTGAAGATAAACAATTTAAAGATTCGGGCAACAGACGCCAAGGAGGTGGGGGTGAAGGACCCCGCTGAAGAAACGTTCTGTCACCCGAATCGTAATCTTACAAAAAACTTTATTCCCGATTTGGCGCTTGTCAACAGTACCCCATGGCTAGAAGTGTGGATTTTAAGCGTTTTAGACGTAATAACTGAAGTTCTTGAAGGATTTTCTAAAGGCCAGACCAGCGGTTGAAAATGCGGAGCGTCGGGTCATGTCCCCAGTCTTAATCCGCGCAAAAAGCGAATGAGCGGGGTTGCAACCATTTCCGCCACGCCTTAGGATTCCCGCTCCTGAATTAAGCAGCGCTGGTGTGTAATGAGCGAGTATAAAGTCAAATTTGAAGTCTTTGAAGGTCCACTCGACCTGCTCCTTTACCTGATCAAAAAGGAGGAGGTTGATATTTATGACGTGAACCTAACTCAGCTTGCCACCCAATTCATCGAGTACATCGAATTAATGCGGATGCTGGATTTGGAAGTGGCAGGGGAGTTCCTCGTGATGGCTTCCACGCTCATGTACATCAAGAGCCGGGAGCTTTTGCCTGTGGAGCAGCAGGTTACGCCTGAAGGGGAGGAGGAAGGCGATGACCCGCGTTGGGAGCTTATCCGACAATTGGTCGAGTACAAGAAGTTCAAGGACGCGGCTGCGCAGTTGCAGACGCTTGAGGTTCAACAGGAATCCGTTTATCGCCGGGTACCGGGCAAGCCGGAATTCGAGGCTGACCCTGCCGCACTGAAGCCCAACGCTTCAGTGTCCGATCTGATTACCGCGGTAAATTCCATCCTGAAGCGATTTAACCAACGGGGTGAAGCACGCGACATCTTTGAAGACAAGTGGACGGTGAGCGAAAAGATCGAACTGTTGAGAACAGAGATCACGCGCCTGCCGAGCATTAAATTTTCGACTTTGTTTGCCGCGGCTACGAGCCGCACGGAGGTAGTGGTCACCTTCCTGGCAGTGCTCGAACTCATCCGGCTGAAAATTATTCAAGCGGTTCAAACCGAGAATTTTGGGGAAATTGAAATTGTCCGGGCGCCCGAGCCTCTGCCCCTCACGGATGAGCCAACCGGTGAAGGACTGGTTGAAGCCCCCGAGCAGAGAGAGTCGGCCGAAGCGGAAAGAGTGACAGGCTCCCCGTCCGGGGGAGACGAGCAGCAGGAGACCGGGGAATAGTAGTTTATTGCATCATTCATGGAACTGAAATTCATTCTGGAATCGATTTTATTCAACGCACAGCAACCGTTGAACAACAAGGCTCTGCGCGAGCTGCTAGCGACAGCGGCTGGAGAATTTGAAGAGGCAAGGGATTTTAAAAAAGTGCCCGCCGAGGAAGTGGATGCGGCGCTCGCACAGCTGGAAAAGGACCACGCGGAGGCGGGGCGAACCTACCGACTGGTTTGTGTAGCCGAAGCCTGGCAGGTGGTGAGCCTGTCAGAGTATGCCCCCTGGATTAAAGCCCTGGTGGGACAAAAGAACAGGCCTACCCGTCTTTCTCAACCTGCCTTGGAGACGCTCGCCATTATCGCATACCGCCAGCCGGCCACCCGCGCCGAGGTGGAGGAGGTTCGAGGTGTGGCCGTGGATGGCGTCATGCAAACCTTACTGGAACGTGGACTGGTGGAAGCAGTTGGGCGTGCCGAGGTAGTGGGCCGTCCCGTTACCTACGGAACGACCGCCCTGTTCCTGGAATATTTCGGGCTCAGGAATCTGGACGGTTTGCCGGCAGGCGACGAGTTGCGCCGGATTGTGCTCAAGAAGCCGGAAGCCTTGTTGACCACCGAGCCAAATGAGACGGATTCGCCCGGAACAGAAAGCCAAACCGCTCCTGCCGGCGAGGCGTCCACGACATGCGCACCGGAACAACCCGCGGCGGAGAAAACTGAAGTCCAAGCCGCCCCCGAGGACAAAAATCCCTCATGAGCATTTCCGACCATCGCAAGGCAATCGATCATCTGGACGAACAAATCGTCAACCTCTTGAATGAGCGGACAAGGCATGTGCTTGAAATTGGAGAAATCAAGCTCAAGGCCGGGGAAGAAATTTATGCCCCACACCGGGAGCAGGCGGTTCTCCAGCGCATTCGCAAATTCAATCATGGACCGATTCCAAACGAAGCGCTCCAGATGATCTACCGAGAGGTCATGTCGAGCGCTCTGTCCCTGGAGAAGTCGATGACCATCGCCTACTTCGGTCCAGAGGCTACTTTCACGCATCAAGCCGCGATCAAACGATTTGGTTCAAGTTTGCGGTATTCAGCGCAGCGCACGATTGGGGATGTGTTCGCTGAGGTCACCCGGAACCGGGCTGATTACGGGGTCGTGCCTGTGGAAAACTCCACGGAAGGGGTAGTGACGCACACCCTTGATATGTTTGTGGACAGCGACCTCAAGATCGTTTCCCAAATTGTGCTGCCGATTCAACACTGCCTGGTCAGCCGTTTTAAGCGTGAGCAAATCAAAAAGCTGTTTGTGCATCCTCAGACTTTGGCTCAATGCAGAGGCTGGCTATCCAACAATTTGCCGGAGGTGGAACTGATTGAAACCTCTTCCAACGCTCGCTCCGCGCAATTAGCCACCGTTGAAAAGCACTCAGGCGCCATCTGCGGCACACTGGCCGCCGAGCGTTACAAACTTCGGATTTTACAGAGCGACATCCAGGATAATTCAGCCAACGCCACTCGTTTCCTTGTGCTTGGACGGCAATGCAGTCCGCCCACCGGGCAGGACCGCACGAGCGTGATGTTCAGCATAGCGGACGAGGTTGGGGCGCTTTACCAGGCGCTCGCTCCCTTCCGTCGTTATAAATTGAACATGACAAAGATAGAATCCCGGCCCAGCAAGCGGAAAGCCTGGGAGTACTTTTTCTTTGTGGATTGCGACGGCCACGCTCTCGATAAGAAAGTCGCTCGCGCGCTTCAACTGCTCGGGCAACATTGCAACTTCGTGAAAGTGTTGGGTTCGTATCCGAAATCAGAATAGGACGGATTCCAGCACCCCTGCCTGGCCAGCCATCGCGGCTGAGTCATTAACTCCGGTGAGCCTTCCTCGCGCTGGAAGGTTTCCGCCTGCAAAGCGGCCGGCCGGGCCGACGACCACGACGCTCCGAGCAGCGTCTCCGAGGCTGAAAGGCCACCTCACGCCGGGGTTCCCAAAATTCAGGATCCTGAGTGGCCTTTTGGTATTTGGCCAGGGAAGCAGCGCAAATGAGAATCAGGCGTGGTGTTGGCTTAAGCGAAATCAGGAATGGCCGTCTGGTGCATGGATCCAGCGTTTCACGGAGCCTTCGAATCGTGGCTGAACTGACACTCAGGAGGTTTGCCGCTTCTTTCACGCTCAGCCATGGGGATTGAGAATGGTTCATAAGCTTCAGGATTCAGGGTTGGTTACTGTCAGGAAAATGGCCCGAGAAAGCAGGGACTTCGGGCGGTGTTGCATGAAGCGCTTTCCTGTCGTTCTCGACCTCCCAATGGCGCCGTCCGGAGATCTCTTCCGGCCCCAATCCGCCCAAAAATCCCCAATGAAACTATCTACTTCCGGAGGCGGGCAGGCGCAACCAGTGAAAGCCATGAAAGAGGTTGGGACAAGACCCCGCTGATTCCAATTGCGCTTTAGGGAATTCCTGCGTGTTTTCATGTTTATTTTCGTTGCGACAAGTGATTGCTACCTTTAATGTAAGGTTACATTACGTCACGTAACATTACATGTCAACAGTGTATGTAATCTAAAATTACAAAAAGGTGCATCCTTTAAAAAAAGAGTTCATCGAGTATTACAAAAAGTCCGGTTGGACCCAGGCGGAAGCGGCGCGCCAGCTTGAACTGACGCGTGGCGGGGTTAACGGAATCATCACTGGCCAGACGGTCCCGAGCCTGGCTACGGTAAAGCTCTTCAAACTCCTTCTAGAGTCACAGGCCGAGCCAGGCGCCAAGAGCAAGGAAAGCGTGCCTCCGAAAGAGGAGTGGGCGGAGTCCTTGCTTGCCGAGCTGAGGCAGTTGGACGAGCCATCCCGGCTACGCTTAGTGGCTGCGTTTCGTGAAATGGTAAAAACCTTTGCAGCAAAAAGCGGGAAAATTAGGCGCTCCAACTGAACCAGAGTTTTGCAGCAAGTACAGACGCTTTGCGGCCTGTGAATAGATTGTTGATAAGTTTTCAGGGGGGTATGACAGAAAATGGCATACCCCCTGTGCTATTCTGCGTCCTGCAATTGAAGAGCAAAGGTTCCTCTATGACAAAGAAGGAAAAGTTTGTGATGTTCGTTTATCTTGCGGCGATGGCACGAGATCGGGAGGACAGCACGGCGGATGCAGGGCGGATTGCCTGCCACGCCGCCAGATTAAGCGAAGAAACTATCCCGGCAAACACAATCAACGCCTCGCAAGTTTTTGTATCGTATTGTCACGGAAGGAGCCGGGGGTTCAATTGGATGCGCAAACTTGGGTAAGACAGGAACTTAGGAAGCACAGGTTACAGGCCCGCTGTTCGGCTACCCGAACAAACGAAAAAAGGATGGGATGGAGCGAAGCTAGAAAACCAAAAAGGGCCTAAAGAAATCTTTAGGCCCTTTCTGAAAAAAGCAAAAAATTACAGGGAGTGACCGGCAGAGGCCAGGGAGCACACGACCTTGGTGTCGATAGTGTTTAGGGTGTAAGTGCCACCACCGGGGCAAGCGGGCTTATCCTTGATATACAAGGTGGCGCCGAAGAGGTCGGTATCAACCGGGCTGTCGGTGCTGGTCTTTTTGTTTTCCAGGGCCCAGGTGGCCTTGGCACCGTCCACCTGCTTGAGGTTGGCGATACAGGCGTTCTTTTGGGAAGCGGTGCGGGCCTTCACAAAGTTAGGGATAGCA
>JAQGOV010000709.1 GCA_028293425.1 Verrucomicrobiales bacterium | reverse complement strand
TTATCTCGATGATTATTATGAGAGTCTGTTGACTCAATAGTATGGCGATATTCCTCTCGAGTGCTTGAAGCACTCGACGTCTTATCGCTTTTATGAGACCTTGGAGGATCGTGTGCGATTGTGGATGTGGATAGATGCGCGGATGGTGAGGTTCGGGGAATATGTCCTCCGGACTTTCGCCAGCTCCTTGGCCTTCCTGCGCTTTTGCGTGGACATGTTCCTGGCCATCCCCTCCGTGTTCAAGAACTTCCACTTCACCATCGATCAGATGTACCTGATCGGCATCACCTCCATCCCCTTGGTGGGGCTGACTTCCATCTTCACCGGAGCCGTGGCCGCTTGGCAAGCCGCGTACAACTTCGCCGACTATGTCCCCTTGCGCTACGTGGGCACGGCGGTGGGCAAATCGGTCATGCTGGAGGTGGGGCCGGTTCTCACCGCCTTGGTGGTCGCGGGCCGCGTAGGGGCCGCCATGACCGCGGAACTGGGCACCATGGCCGTCACCGAGCAATTGGACGCCATGAAGGTGCTCGATCTGAACCCGTTCCGTTTCCTGATGGCTCCGCGTCTGCTCGCCGGCATGATCATGCTGCCGATGCTGACCATCTTCTCCTCCTTCATCGCCATCCTGGGCGCCTTGGGCGTGGTCACCCTGTTCAAGGATCTGTCGCCCGAATCCTTCTTCTACGGCGTCCGCCTCTTCTACACCAACTGGGACATGTTCGTCGGCATCCTCAAATCCTTCGTTTTCGGCATCATCATTTCCCTCTTCGGATGCTATTACGGATACACCAGCACCCACGGCGCGGAAGGCGTGGGCCGGGCGACGATGGCCTCGGTGGTCGCCTCCAACGTCTCCGTGCTCATATCGGGCTTTCTGATTTCTAATTTTCTCCTCAGGTAGAGTCCCGGTCGGGGCGAGCCAGGGAGCCCCCAATGATCCAGCGCTATCTCACCAACCTCGGCATGCAGGGCGATTTCGTCGACTCCCTGCGCGAATGCTACAACCGCCGGGACTCCGGCGATCGCATTTCCGCCATCAAGGCCGTGCTGGCCCGGCACCGCGACCGCATCCGGGCCATCAACCGCAGCGGCGCCTCCGGCACGGACACGGTGCGCTTCATCAGCGAGATGGTGGATACCCTTTTGCGCGTCATGTGGGACCACGTGGAGATGACCGTGCCCAACGAGGCCAACCTGGTGGCCGTGGTCGCCGTGGGCGGCTATGGCCGCCTGGAGCTGTGTCCCCAGTCGGACATCGATCTCCTCATCCTCACCTCGGAAAAGCCCACCAAGCATGAACGGGAACAGGCCGAGACCATCGTCCGCAACCTGTGGGATTACGGATTCATCCTGGGGCATTCCGTGCGCAGCCTGTCCCAATGCGAAGAGGCGTCCACCAAGGATCCGGAAACCTGGACCTCCTTCCTCAACGAACGCTTCGTGGCCGGCGATCACGAGTTGTACCGCAAATTCGTGCGCATGATGTCCAAGCGCCTGTTCCCCTGGCGCACCACCGCCCTCATCGAGGCCAAGATCAAGGAACGCGAGCAGCGCAAGAGCCAGGTGGGCGTACTGGTGCAGATGTTGGAGCCCAACCTGAAGGAAGGCCTGGGATGCCTGCGGGACGTCCACTCCATGATGTGGATCGCCAAGGTCAAGCATGACTGCAATAATTTCGGCGATCTGGTGCGGGAAGGCCTGATCACACCCCAGGAGCTGGAAGACATCCGCGTCGGGTACGATTTCCTGTTGCAGGTGCGCTGCTGCCTGCACTTCATGACCAACAAGAAGGACGATCATCTGGGCTTCGCCATCCAGCCGGAAGTGGCCGCCGAGCTCGGCTTCACGGACGATGAGAACCAGAAAGGGGTGGAAGTCTTCCTGAAGGTCTTCTACCACCATACCAAGACCATCCTGCGCGTCACCGAGGGCGTGATCTCCCGCTGGGTAAAGAACAAGGAGAAGACCTCCAAGCCTTCCGTGCTCAAGGATCATCCCCATTTCCAGACCGTGGACGGCGCTCTGGACCTCAAAGCCCGGGTGGGCAATCCCTTCCTGGACAACATCGGTCTGATGCTGGAGTATTTTGAGATCTCCAACCGCAGGGAGTTGGGACATTCCCACCACGCCATCCTCCGCATCAAGCAAGCGGTCAGCATCCTCTCCAGCAATCCGGACCTGGACGTGAAGGCCCATCTCCCGGATTTCCTGAGGCTTTGCCAGAGCCGCGAGCGCGTCGGCCGCATGCTGCGCACCATGAACGACGTGCGCCTGATCGGTCTGCTGATCCCGGACTTCAACTACATCTATTGCCACAGCCAGCACGATATCTACCACATCTATACCACGGATGAGCACACCATCACCGTGATCAGGCAGCTCGCCTACCTCGGCAAGCAGACGGATAAGGACTTGGAATCCCTGCAGAAGGCCCTGTCCCAGGTCAGCGACATGGAATTGCTCATCCTCTCCTGCTTCTACCACGATATCGGCAAGGGAGTGGGGCCGCAGCACAGCGTCAGCGGCGCCCGCATGGTCTTCGAATACATGCAGAAGATGGGGATGTCCGCTTCCCGCTGCAAGGAAGCCTCCAATCTGGTCCTCTACCATCTTTTGATGAATGAAATCATCCAAAGGCGCGATCTGGACGATCCCAAGACCATCCGCGACTTCATCACCAAGGTGGAGACCCCCGCCACCCTGCATAAACTGTACGTGATGACCTATTGCGACGTCTCCTCGGTGCATCCGGATGCCTGGTCCAGCTGGAAGGCCTCCCTGCTAAGGCGCCTCTATGAGCTGGCCCTGACGGAAATGCAAAGCCCCTTCCAGGCCGTCCTGGAATCCCAGAGCCTGGAAGACCAGCTCATCGAAAACGTCTCGAAACGCGTCTCCGAGGCCGAAGTGCGCCGCCATCTGGAGATGCTGCCGCGCCAATACGCCTCCTCCACCACCGCGGAGGACATCGTCACCCATATCAATCTGCTGGCCTCGCTGGACACGCAGAAATTCAACGCCCGCATACTCGAAAGGCAGACCCATTGGGAGGTCACCGTGGTCGCCAACGACGACGATGCCTTGCTCTGCGCCATCGCCGGCACCATGGCCCATCTGGAGCTTTCCATCCTGAGCGCGCGCATTTTCACGCGCGTGGACGGCAAGGCCATCGATAAGTTCTGGGTCTCCATTCCCGATACCGGCAAGGGCGGCGGAGCCGGGGGCGGCAGTGCCGCCTTCGAACAGCGCCTGATCAAGGAGTTGGGGAAGAATTTCCAGCTTTCCATGGAAGAGCTGCGCGAACTGCAGACGCGCATCAAGCCCAAGACCGCCTTCGGCAGGGTGCGGGACTTGCCCATGAAGCCCGCGGTGAGTTTCTCGAACGCGATCTCGGACAGTTTCAGCACCGTCGATCTCACTTGCAGCGATCGGATCGGCCTCCTTTTCCAGGTGACCAAGGTCTTCAGCGATCTGAAGTTGAACGTTCACGGCGCTGTCCTCACCACCGAAGCGGACAAGGCGATGGACGCGTTTTATGTCACCGA
>JAQGOV010000712.1 GCA_028293425.1 Verrucomicrobiales bacterium | reverse complement strand
TTCGGCCCGAAAAGTAAGGCGAATTCGCGGCTCACGCGCCTAGGCTCTCAGCATGGCGGACGAGCTCGAGATTGCGACTTCGGGTGGCGCCGTTCGCGGCATTCTTGCAGGCGCCGTGCGGGAGAGGCGGGGCATCCCGTTCGCCGCTCCGCCCGTGGGTGAGCTTCGATTTCGCGCACCCGTCCCCGCGCCAGGATGGAGTGGCGTGCGCGATGCGTCCCAATTCGGACCGGTCGCCCCGCAGGATCGCAAGGGTCCGTTCTCGGGCGCGGCCGCCGAAACGCCGCGCAGCGAGGACTGCCTGACCATCAACGTCGCCGCTCCGGCGGAGCCCGCGACCAACCTCCCGGTCATGGTTTATATTCACGGCGGCGCCTACAGTGTCGGTTCGCCGCGCGACACCGCCTTTCGCGGCATCAACTTTGCCCGGCGCGGGGTGGTCCACGTGACGTTCAACTACCGCCTGAACGCTTTCGGCTATCTCGACTTCGGTGCATACGGGGCGGACAACAATCTCGGGCTGCGCGACCAGGTCGCGGCGCTCGCTTGGATCCGCGACAACATCCAGGCTTTCGGTGGAGACCCCGCCAACGTGACCGTCTACGGCGAGAGCTCGGGAGCGAACGCCGTCACCACTCTTCTCACCCTGCCCGCAGCTCGCGGACTGTTCGCGCGGGCAATCGCGCAAAGCCCACCGAGCAATGCCGTGTATCGACCGGACCTCACCCGGGCGTGGGCGCGTGAGTTCTTGGAGATCCTCGGTGTGCCCACCGGCGGCGAGGCCGAGGCGCTGCGAACCGCCGACGCGGAGGCGCTAGTTGCGGCGGCGCGCATCCTGTTCGCGCGGGTGCCGGACGAATTCCCCGGCGACCAGGCGTTTAGCCCGGTTATCGATGGCGACTACCTGCCCGAGCACCCGGTCGAGGCGCTGCGTGCGGGGCGCGGGCATCCGGTGCCGCTCATTATCGGAAGCAACGACCGCGAGGGCTCGGTGTTCTTCGGCAAACGGTCCATTCTCGCCACATCGCCGTCGCGCATCCTGGGGCTTCTGGCAGGCTCGTCGACCGCGGTGGCGGGACGCCTGCGGGAAACCTACCGACTGCCGGGACGCCACGGTCGCCTCGACTTCGGCGGCGACTTCGCGTTCTGGCTGCCGACCTACCAGATCGCGGCGGGGCACTCAGGCGTAGCGCCAACTTGGATGTACCGCCTCGACTACGCACCGCGCCTGCTGCACCTGCTGGGCATCGACTCGACCCACGGCGCGGACCTGCTCACCGTCTTCGACCGCGCGGGTACTTCGGTCGCCCGGCTCATGACACTGCTCGGCGGCCGAAGAGCGCTCGCCGCGGTCAGTGAGCGGATGCAGGACTATTGGTTGCGCTTCGCCGTCGACGGATCGGTAGACCCCGCGTGGCCGCAACACGATGCGGCCACCCGCGCAAGCCTGATCTTCGACGACCCGGACCGGATCGAAAACGACAGCCGCGCCGACCGGCGGCGCGCGTGGGATGATTTCATACATTTGCATTGATCGGACAGTGCCACTGGGAATGGGGCGACTCCGGTTGGGGGTTAAGACGGCGTGAAGAAGAAGATTGGGTGTCTGTCGTTCGGTCACTGGCAACCGGTGCCCGGGTCGTTAACCCGGACGGCTCAGGATGCACTGCTCCAGTCGATCGACCTTGCTGTCGCTGCCGAAGAGCTGGGTATCGATGGCGCGTTCTTCCGAGTTCACCACTTCGCCCGGCAGCTCGCGTCTCCCTTCCCGCTGCTGTCCGCGATCGCGGCTCGAACGAAGCAAATCGAAATCGGGACCGCCGTGATCGACATGCGCTACGAGAACCCGCTCTACATGGCGGAGGAGGCTGCGGCGGCCGACCTCATCAGCTCCGGGCGACTGCAGCTCGGCATCAGCCGGGGCTCACCCGAGACCGCCCTCCGTGGCTCGGAGTCGTTCGGCTTCGTCCCACCGGAGGGTATGGACGACGCGGACTTGGCGCGCTCTCACGCCGAGCTGTTTCTCGCCGCCATCCAGAACGCCGGCGTCGCCGAGGGCAACCCGCGGATGACCGGATCGTCCGCGGCACTCGCCGTCACGCCGCAGTCCCCCGGGCTCGCGGACCGAATCTGGTGGGGTGCAGGAACGCGCGCGACGGGTGTCTGGACCGCAGAACAGGGCATGAACCTGATGAGCTCGACGCTGCTGACCGAGGACACTGGCGTTCCGTTCGGTGACCTTCAGGCGGAGCAGATCCAGCAGTACCGCGACGCGTGGAAGGAAGCCGGCTGGGAGCGCGAGCCGCGGGTATCCGTGAGCCGCAGCATCCTGCCGATCACGACCGATGAGGACCGCGCCTACTTCGGTGGCCGCGGCTCGGACGAGCAGCAGGACCAGGTCGGCTACCTCGACGCGGACACGATCGCTCGGTTTGGCAAGAGCTACATCGGCGAGCCCGACCAGATTGTCGCCGAGTTGCTCGCGGATGCGGCCGTTCGCGAGGCGGACACGATCATGCTGACCGTGCCGAACCAATTAGGCGTCGAATACAACACGCACCTCCTGCAGACCGTCGCCGAGCACATCGCCCCGGCGATCGGGTGGGAGCCCGCGA
>JAQGOV010000140.1 GCA_028293425.1 Verrucomicrobiales bacterium | reverse complement strand
GACATCTACGAAGAAGCGATGAAGGAGATCGGGTACAAACATGGCGGCCCTAACAATGATCCTGAAACCTTGTTCGACAATGTGACCTTTGATCCGACCAAGCCCGAGGAATACGCGAAGGGTTTCGCGGTAAAGAACCTGAAAGGCTGACCGCCGAGGCTTCCGTAAACGATTGAGCTATGAAGGATAAGGCATTCAAGTTGGATTGGTTGATCCTGCCATTGGCGGGCGCTTTGGTGGTGATGTTGCTGTGGTCGGTAACCAGCGCGACGTGGGCCAAGGAATTACCCTCGCCCGGAAAAACGTGGGAGAAGAGCAAGGAATACGTGCTGCATCCGTTCGAGAAGCGCGGCGAAATGGATCAAGGGATTCTGCGTTTCACTTGGTATTCGCTGGTGCTGGTGGCAAAAGGATATGCCATTGCTCTCATCATAGGCACGCCAATCGGTTTCTGCCTGGGCCTCTCGAAAACCTTCTCCAAGACGTTCGATCCACTCATACAGGTTTTGCGGCCCGTGTCACCGCTCGCCTGGCTGCCGCTGGGGTTGATCTTGTTCCTTAATGCGGGCAAGCAGGCGTCTGAGTTGGGTGCGCTCTTTACCATAGCCATTTGCGCCATGTGGCCAACGGTCTTGAACACCGCGCAAGGGGTGCGGGCGATTCCGCAGGATTATCTAAATGTGGCGAAGGTGTTGAAGCTTTCGCGTACGAAGACACTGTTCAAAGTGCTTATCCCAGCGACGCTGCCGTATATGTTCACCGGCTTTCGCTTGAGCCTCGGCATTGCGTGGCTCGTGATTGTGGCGGCCGAGATGTTAACAGGCCGGCCGGGCGTCGGGGGCTTCCTCTGGCAGGAGTATAACTCGCTGATTTATGAGCACATTATCCTGTGCATCTTGACGATTGGGATCGTGGGCTTCGTGCTCGACCGGATGATGAGCCTGGTTGAGAAGCGGTTTAAGGCGGCGATCTAGACTATTCTCTATGGCTTTTCTTGAACTGAGCAAAGTTTGCAAAGGGTATGGTCCACCAGGCGCGCGCACGGAAGTGCTGAGCGATATCAATCTGAAGATTGAGAAGGGAGAATTCGTGGCCATCGTGGGCTATTCCGGAGCGGGCAAGACCACTCTCATTTCCATGATGGCTGGATTGATCCGACCCGATGCTGGCTCTATTACACTGAATGATTTGGAGGTAAAGGAGCCGGGCCCGGACCGGGGGGTTGTCTTCCAGAATTACTCGTTACTCCCGTGGCTCACGGTGTTCGAGAACATTTACCTGGCGGTGGAGCAGGTGTTCCCGAACTGGGCCGCGGCCAAAAAGCAGCAGCACACCGAGCATTACATCGCGATGGTGAATCTTACGCCTGCCAGGGATAAAAAGCCGGGCGCGCTCTCAGGTGGCATGCGGCAGCGCGTGTCGGTGGCGCGCGCGTTGGCGATGGATCCTCAGATTCTGCTGTTGGACGAACCACTAAGCGCTTTGGATGCGCTGACGCGCGCAACGCTCCAGGATGAAATCGAACGCATTTGGGAGCAGAACAAAAAGACGGTTGTTTTGATCACGAATGACGTCGATGAGGGGATTCTCCTGGCCGACAGGATTATTCCATTGAGTGCCGGTCCGAAGGCTACCCTCGGGCCATCCATCGCGGTGGATTTGTCGCGGCCACGCGATCGTAAGGCAATGAATCATGACCACCGTTTCAAAGAAATTCGTCACCAGGTGTTGGATTATTTATTGGGGGCTGGCGGAAAGCCCAAAACGGTGGTGACGCGTAAACTATCTCTGCCAGAGATTGAACCGGAGGATTTGAGCGTGCCGCGCAGTTCCTTGCGTGGACGCAGGACACCCATCCGACGCAGCGAAGTGAAGCGTGAACATGTGGAGCTGACATGAGCGATTACTTGATACTTTCGAACCTGACCAAGATTTATCCCGGCGCGAAGGGGCCGGCGGTGATCGTCAAGGATTTCAACCTTTCGATCAAGAAAGGGGAGTTCGTCACCCTGATTGGCCATTCCGGCTGTGGAAAATCCACTGTCCTGTCGATGGTCGCAGGATTGAGCGACATCACTGGCGGGGGAATCATCCTGGCTGGCAAGGAATTGACGGGACCAGGACCTGATCGAGGGGTTGTGTTTCAATCTCCGTGTTTGTTGCCTTGGCTGACGGCGCTCGAGAATGTCATGCTGGGTGTGAACCAGGTCTTCTTTACGGCTTCGAAGGATGAGCGTCTTCAGATCGCGGAATACTATCTTACTGTGGTAGGGCTTGGAGATTCGATGCACAAGAAGCCTTCCGAGCTGTCCGGCGGGATGCGCCAGCGCGCCGGGATCGCGCGCGCGTTCGCGCTTTCGCCCAAGATGCTGCTGCTCGATGAGCCGTTTGGAATGCTGGATTCGCTAACACGCTTCGAACTGCAGCAAGTGCTGATCGAATTGTGGCGCAAGGACAAGAAGACCGCCTTGATGGTAACCCATGATGTGGACGAGGCGCTTTTCCTCAGCGACCGCATCGTGATGATGACGGATGGGCCGGAGGCAGAGGTGGGAGATATTTTGGAGGTAAAATTTCCTCGCCCGAGAAATCGCAAGGACGTCATCGAGCACCCGGATTACTACAAGTTACGGGAGCATCTGATCACTTTCCTGGAAGTTCATGCACATAAAAACAAGGCTCGGCAGGCGCTCGCCAGTCACCCTACGCCTCCAAGCGGGCCATTACAGAAACGTAAGTTTGACGAGGAAGCGCGCTTGACCGAAGTCAAGTGATTCGCGGTTAAACAGATTCAACAGACCTCAGACACGATACCATCCTAATCGCCGACAGAAGCAGTGAGAACCTATAAAATGAAAACGAGCAATTTTTTTACCGCCAGCGCCCTGGTGCTGGCGGCAACAAACACATTGTATTCAGCGGATTTCTTCAACGACTTCAATCCTGGCACACCCGTGCGACCGAGCGCCGGGATGCTGAATGATTGGCTGCGGAAGGATGATCCCTACATGGCGGCCTGGGATTTGGGGACGCAGGTCCGTTTCCGCTATGAAATCCGGGATAACTTTGGCATTGCGGGAGCAGGGGCTACCTCCGTGGATTTCTCACAAAATCCGGTCGCAAAGGTAGACAACGCCTATTTCCTGCACCGTTTTAAACCGCATGTGGGTTACACGGCGGAATGGTTCAGTGCCTACGTGGAAGGCCGCGGCAGCGGCTCAACTGGTGACAAACGGAATCCAAATCCGGAGTCGGATGGCCCATTCGATTTGCATCAGGCTTATGTAACGCTGGGCAATCACAAGGAATTTCCGTTGTCGGTGAAGGTGGGGCGGCAGGAGCTCTCTTACGGTGATGAGCGACTGATCGGCTCGTTCGATTGGAACAATATCGGCCGCGTTTTCGATGCGGCGAAGTTGCGCTGGCAAACGCCGTATTTCGCGGCGGACCTGTTTTCCGGGCGCGTGAGCATTCCCTATGATAATCATTTTAACATGCCCAATGATTATGACTGGTTCTCGGGGCTTTACATGACCAGCAAGTTGATCCCGAAGCAGACAACGGATTTTTACGTGCTCTCCCGGAACACCTCCTCCAAATCTCCGGGCGTGCTCGTGCCTGCCTCGGGAGCGGCGATTTTGCGAGGACCGTCCGCACGGGACATTTACACGGTTGGGCTGCGAGTGAAATCGCTGCCGCTGGAGTTTGGCAATTGGGATTATAGCGCGGAGTTGATGGGCCAATACGGACACTTCAATGATCCTGGCAAACCAGCAGGGAGCGACCGCAGCCTAGAGCACCAGGCTTTCGCGGCCTACGTGGGCGGCGGCTATACGTGGAATGAGACGGCTTATGTGCCGAGGGTTGGGTTGGAATATAATTTCGCCACTGGCGACAGCGATCCAACCGACAATAAGCACGAGACGTTTGAAAACCTGTTCCCAACGAACCACAAGTTCTATGGCTACATGGATTTGGTGTCGTTGCAGAATATTCACAACGTGCGCCTGATGACATCGGTGAAGCCGTTGCCACGTTTGACCCTGCAGGCAGAGGGACATGCCTTCTGGCTGGCGGACACGCATGACAACTTTTACGCGGCGAACGGAGCAAGACGCGGTGGGATCGGAACGACCCCGGGGACGGGCTACGGCATCAATCCTGGCTACAGCAACTTTGTGGGTTCGGAGGCTGACTTGATTGGGACCTATGCGATCGCGCCTTATGCAAACCTGCAAGTGGGATATGGGCATTTCTTCCGCGGCGACTACATCAAGCAATCGCTCTCAGCGGTTGGCTCCGGGGATGCGAATTGGGTTTACATCATGACAACATTCAATTTTTGAGCGCGATTTGTAGACGCTCTCTTTAGCCGACGAACTGCCTGGTCTTCATGGCCTCGTCACCAACTGCGCGGTGGCGCGTTCGGTTCTTGGTCTTGCGCCGGCCGGTCCGGACCCGTGCCACAACGCCCAGGCGTGCAGGGACAATCCGCGGATGGCGCAGACGATTAGCAGCGCATAGAACAGGCCGAACACGAGGTGAAGAACCTGCAAGAGCCCATAGACCATCGCCACGGAAAAGCCGAAGAGAGCCTGCCGTGCTGGCTTCAGCGGCGTGGTGGCGGGATCCGGGATCATGTAGAGCGTGAATATGATAAACGCGGCGCTGGTCATCGGCATGAGGGGAACGAAAAAGGGAGTTTTAAAAACCAGGGCGCGAACGACACCTTGCAGGATAAACCCTCCGACCCAGGCACCTACTAACGGCAGGCGTCCCGTGAATAGTCCATGAATGATGATGCCGCTGATCAGGACGATCAGCGGCACGCCCCAATCCCAAACGCCGGTAATGTTTTCAGTGAAATGATACGGGGGCGCAAATCCGATTTCGGGAAAAAGCACGAGCGTGACGCCGACGCCCAGGTTTGACGGATTGAAAATATGCTGGGTGTGGCCGTTGCCCACAGGAGCCCGCAAAATGAGCTTCGAGCAAATCGACAGAACGACGGCGAAGACCACCGGTCCGAGCCGTTCGTTGGCGTAGAGGAGCATGCCGCAGGCGAATCCAGGAATCAGGCACGCCGGCAGAAAATTGACGAAATTTCCCCAGCCTCCTGTAAAGCGCAGCTCCCGGTTTCGCGCTCGCGCATCAACCCAATCGAGGAACATCGAAGCGCCAATTGCAGTCACAATGGCGGTGATCGGGGTCGCCCAGGACTGTTCGAATCCCAAAACAGTATGCCCGAGCACGTTCCAAAGGACCATCAACGCAGTGAAATACCAAAGCGCGATCAGCCGCAGCTTGGGATTCTTTGCGGGATAAAAAAGGAGGGTGGCGTTGAAGGCCTGCGTCTTCATCGCAGCACCTCCTGCTGCGGCGCGGAACCCTGACTGGCCAGGGTCTCCGGGCTCCGCAAAACAACCGTGTGCCAGCCGGGAGGCAACTGCCTTTCCTCACGTTGAACCTTCCCCTTTCGATCGCGCCATTGAATGTTAACCTGCACGAGTTTCGATTTTTCCCATTGGCCCAGGCCGAAATGAATGTCGGGGCTCCGCCTCCCGGAATGGCCCGTACCACCATCGGCTTGCGCAACCAGCTTCCGCCTATCCGGAAGGGTCACCCTGGCCATCGCGCCAATCGCAGGGGTGCCGTTTGGATGGATCAGCCGCAAGCCGAGGAAGGCGCCGGGATTTTGTGAATCATTTTTGAAAAAGTAAGAAGGTCCCCACTGGTTCGCGGTGACAAAGTCCAGCCGGCCATCGCCGTCCACGTCAGCGATTGCGATTCCCCGGCTGACCATTGGTTCGGCCAGGCCGAGGAGCGGGGCAACATCGTGGTACCTTCCATCCGTGCCGCGCACAAAGAACGGATTCCAATCGTGCCCGCTCAAGTCAGCGCCCGGTCGAAAGTTGGGCCAGAAACGCGGATCGTGAACGATCCGGGAGTTGCTGGTGCCGAGCGCCTGGAGTTCAGGCCAGCGATTGATCTTTCCTTTGATAAATCCGCAGGCCTGCATTGCTTCGAGGTGGCCATCGTTGTCGAAATCCGCCAGGCGCGCCTCCCAGGCAAACCCGCTGCGTGACAAGCCCAGCTTTTCACTCGCATGAATGTAGGGCGCGATCCCTTCCTTCATCTTCCCGACTTCCCCGGTGCTCAGCCAAAGGAAGTGACTTTCGGTGAGGCCGAATTTTGTCGCAATATTGCTCACGTAAATATCGAGGAACCCATCACCGTTCACATCGCCGAAATCCACTCCCATTCCTTTAAAGGAATCGTGGCCGAGCACGCAGGATTTCGGAGTCAGGAAATCGCGTCTGCCCTCCAGCAGCACAAACTTTAAATTGCCTGGCGTGGAGCGGTTGTGCAGGAGGCGGTCCGGGCCGAAGTCGTTCGCGATGTAGATTTCCGGCAGCAGATCTCCATCCAGATCGGCCGCACCGAGGGCCAGGCTCCAGCCGCGGGCGACTTCTTCACTGAAAACATTTTTCACTTCCTTATAGGTGGCGGATGGAGAGGCGCCGCTGGCTCCGGATTCCCAGAGGAACACATGTTTGTGGCCGCCGTTCAACGCCTTCGCTTTGCCCTCGTGCATCATGACCGTCCCGTCCGCTTTGGGGTCGAGGATGCGCGAACCCTCCTGGAAGTAGCCGCCAATCAGCAGATCGACGTGGCCATCACCGTCCAGGTCGGCCTGCACAGCTCCATTGCAGTACCAACGCTCGCCCGACTCCACCAGTTCGCGGGGCACAAAGGCATTTGCCGATAGTTCTCGTTCGGACGGTGTTGCTCGAGCGTCCTGCCGTCCGTTGGCCGCAGTGGTTTGATCGGCCTTTCGCAGATACAGAATCGGTGTTCGCCCCCAGAAATAGACCAACACGTCCATCAAGCCATCTTCGTTGAAATCGCCGGCCACGGTGCCCATGGGGGCAAGGGTCGGGAGATCATATGAATTGTGAGCCCAAAATGATGTGTCCAGGGAAAAGGTCTTATAACGTTCCCCCGTGCCAGGAGCCGGCGCGACCGTGACGAGGTCAGTGCGTGGATCGACGTAGATGATGTCATTTGGAAGCCCATCGCCATCCAGATCGGCCAAGGTCGCGGCGGCGCCAAGCGATGATGTCCAGGCACAGATCCGTTCCAGGCTCGGATGGACTTGCCTTACGAACTTGTAAGGCGGTGGGTTGGGGACCTCCGGAAGCGGAAGTCTATTGAAACGGAAGCGGCCAGCCAGGGTGGCCATTTCGGGCGCGGTCAGTGTGGGGAGTTTTGCAAAGGGATAGCAAACGGCCACCAGCACAATCGCAGCAAAGCAACTCGCGCGCTTATTCATCACGCGCTGAGATGGTGAGGTCTTCTTCCTTGAAGAAACTCTTCTCAACCGGGGTAAAAACGGGAACTTTGCAGGTAAGGGCTATTTTGGGAGAGCTGGCCATCGATTGAGCAGGAGCGTGATTGAGCCGCGAGGTTCGCTTACGGCCCTGCGAGAAAAAGGCTTTGATGATGGCCCCCAACTTCTTAAAGGTGAGCCCCCTCCATTTGAAATCCATGCAATAGCCCATCGTGTTCAACACCTGACCGCTGTGCTCATAGTCTGCGGGGGTCATATTGCGCACGCCGGAGCCATTGTTCCACGTATTATAAAATCGAAACACGGAAGCGACCGTGAGCGCATCATAGATGGCCTCTTCACTCCAACCTGCCTTTTTGAGTTTTTGGATATCCGAGCCTGTGACCATGGCTGGGTTTTCCGCTAACTTGGCGACGTAACGAAACAGCTCCTTATGCGCCAAATCCAGGCGCGAACTTTCCAAATCAATGAGCACTCCCTCGACAAGTTCCGGTCCCAGAAGCTGGGCGGCAGCGGCGGCATGGGCGTCACTGCAGAAGGAACATTGGTTGTGTTTCGAGAAGAAAGCGCCAATCAACTCTCGGATTCCGGGAGAAAGCGGTGAAGGGCCGCGCATGACTTCTTCGGTAAACCTGACCATATGATCGGTGCTGCGCCTCTTGAACCGGAAAAGATGCAAAATTTCCGGGATAGCTTCGCCTGTGTCACGCAGCCTCTGGAAGGCGATTTTCGTCATTCCTTTGGCCGGCCGAGTTTCAATGTCTTTTAGAAACATAGCTTTTTATGCAATCATCGCCTGCGGCGCTACCTGGGATTTACGAGCGCGAGTTTATATGAGTTGCGCCTTTTTGCAATGCTTATGGGGATAATCCGTCCCATTTCAGGGACGAGTTGCTGCCATTCGGGGATGGAGCTTTTTGGATTCCGAAGGCGAGGTCATCTGCCGGGATACCGGCAGCATCGATGCTGTGGCGAGCAAGCGCGCGATCGTCAAAGCGCTGCTGAATGGGAAGAATCCCTTACACGTAAACCTATTGAAACATTGGCCGCAATAAGGGGCAACAAAATGCAATATCAAAGGCTTTATTGCGGTTTGATAACGGCTTCGGTGGTGGTAGCAGAGATGCTTTGCTCGGTCTGGCGGCCGCCGGGCCAGGTGACTTGGATCGCCACAGGGGTGCGTGGAGTTGCCAGGACTGTGGTGGAACTGTCCTGAGACCAATAGCCCGCGCCCGCATGAATTTCCCGAACGGGACCGAAACCGTCTTCAAATTTCATCCGAACCGTGGCCCCGATGGCGTCAGGGTTTCCGGCAGGGCCCGAGAGTTTTACCCGTATTCCAGGTTTGCCGTTTTGGTTGTGAAGGAGGTGGGTAAATGATCCATTTTGGCCTACGAGCAGGTCGGGCCGGCCGTCGTGATCATAATCGGCCACGGCAGCGCCGCGCTGTTCTCCATAAATTTTTATTCCGCTTTCCTGACCGGGAAGTGGTTGGAATCCGCCTTTCCCATCGCCGCGCAGAAGTAATCCGCGTCCGGCATCGCACCGGGAATCCTCGACGTGAAAGGCAAAAAAGTTTTGCGCCAGGAACAGGTCTTCCCGACCGTCTCCATCGAAGTCAGCGACACAAAGTCCGAACACGGGACTAAACTGAGCCTCGGCAGGCAAGGGCTTTGCCTCAAAGTGACCTTTGCGGTTTAGGAAGACTGTGGTGGCAAGCGTTTTCGCCGTGGCTAGCTGCATGTTGGAAGCCCGGTCGCCCATTGCTTCTTTAATGGAAGCGTGACTCCAGGTGTCGTGGGTGGGGAAGCGCTCTATGAGAAAGGGCAGGGAACTGGACAGGGCGTCTCGACCAAAACGAGGAACCAATTCGTCGCGTTGTGGATCAAGTTCGGTTTCCAGGATGTCCAAGGAACCTCGGCCCGCGAGGTCACCGTAAAATAAGCTAAGGGGCCGCGCGGCGGAAGCTCTCCAGGTTGTGTTCATCCCCCAGTTGCCAGCGATAAGGTCAAGCTGACCATCCCCGTCGAAGTCGCCGGCCGCGACGCTTTGCCATAACCCAGTGTAGGCTCCTAGGCCCCACTCCCGGGTGACCTCAGTCAGCTTCCCGGTCTGATTTTTAAAAATTCGGATCGGTCCCCATTCACATGCGAGTACGAGCTCAGGAAACCCATCTCCGTCGAGATCACTCCAGACTGCGGAATTAACGATGCCGACATCCGCCAGCAGCGCTGTGTTTTCCTTGTCGAGCGACCAACGTCCACCTTGCTGGCGGAAGAGTCGCGAACTGGCTGGAAGAGGATAACGGCCCGGCACTATCTGACCACCCACAAATACGTCAAGGCTGCCGTTCCCATCGTAATCAGCGACGGCGAGCGGTCCGATGCTGGAACCTGTCCCGGGAAGGGCACTGGCCGTTTTGTTCCCCGCGAGATCGAAAAGGTTCGCGGCAGGCAGAGTCGGCGAACCATCCTCATAGCTGGAAATGCCCGCGAGTAAAAATCGTTGTCCCGCCCCAAAGTTCAAACCCAAAATGGTTGTTTGGTCCCGTCCCGTGGCTGCGCCGAACAAGGCGTTGGTTTCGCGGATAAAGCTCTTACCCTGTTGATTGCGGAAGACAGCCATCTGCCCGCCGAGCCCCGACCCTACAACCACGTCCTCCCACCCATCCCCATCCACATCAAACCACGTTACGCCTGGTCCGCCTTGGCTGAGTTTTCGCGGAAGCAGCGGCTGGCGGGCAAAATCATCGAAATCATTCTCGTGATGCACAAGCGGCAGCAGCCCTGAGGCATTCTGAAAAAGCGGCCGAAGAACTGTCAACTCAGGAGGCTTCGTCACAACTCGAGGCGCCCTCGTCTCTTCAATCGTGTAGAGCTGATTCGGCCTGATCC
>JAQGOV010000137.1 GCA_028293425.1 Verrucomicrobiales bacterium | reverse complement strand
GCCGGCCTTGGGGTTTCCCAGCCAGCGTCAATCAATGGCAGCAAGTAAGTACTCAGGTCGTAAGTGGTGCCGAAATTGCCATTGTCGGCATCGTAGTGTGTTCCTGGTCTTTCGATTTTCGTTACCGGAAAGTTGTTCGCCACGAGGGCCGCAAGCTCCGGACGGACGGTTGTGATCGGATAGGTCGTGTCGGACACGTGCGCCAGATGTGCGACATGAATCTTCCAGGACGCACTCGCTTGCGCTGACGCGGCGGTCAGGCCACTACCAGAAAATGGAGAACTATTCTCCACCAGCAAGCCCGCAAACATAGAGGCACGTTGCAGCCCGACGCGATAAGCTAAATCCCCGCCTGAAGAATAGCCGCTCAGAAAGACCTTCCGAGGGTTGATGTTGAAGTATTGCGAGACATTGGTTATCGCCGCCAGCACTTTGGGAGCGTCACTGTTCACTGCCCAACAACCCCCATCTCGACCGCCAATCGAAATTGCAATGTAACTTTGACTTTGGCGGGTTGCTGCGGGCGCGACCGCCCACAAATCACCCTCCGCATTACCGCCACAGCCGTGCAACCAAACCAGCAGTGTCATGGGAGTGGCTTCGCTGTAGCTGCCGGGTTTGTAGCCCACGTACGTGCTCTGTCCGCTGTTCAGATGGAAAAATCCATTCGCATAAGTGCTGACCGGCAAATACGCGGCGGTGGCACGCAGGATGAACAAACCAAAAGCCAGCAGGAACAAGCGAATTTTGGCTCTTGGCATGACGAACCATATCCGCGCGCGTCATGAACAATCAAGCCACACCTGCATCATTTTTGCTCCTTCCTGATCCCCATGGAATCTCCGCTCACGTCAGCGTTGATCGTGCCCCTTTATTAAAATGAGAGAACAGCCGAGACCCCAGCAAAGGGACGATTCTCCTGGTAATCCAAGGCGCTGAAGTTGGAAAAATTGCCGCGCCAAAAATAGCTGCCGGTTAACCTTAAATAATCCGTCGGCGACCATTGAACTAACAAGCCTGTTTCGAGGTGGAAATCTTTTCGGCCTTGGATGAGTCCAACGTCATGGATGTAGAAGCGTCCTTCCGAACGAACGTAAGGGGAGATTTGCACCGTGTTCAGAGCTTGATGCCGAAGGCCAAGCTCCAGGTATGGCGTCAGCCGGTCATAAAAACCTGGCGTGGCATGCCGCCATTCCAAGCCCCCGGCTTCGTAGAGGTAAAGACTGGTTCTGATTGGCTGTCCCCAGGAAAGCCGGTTGTCGAGCTGCCCGTATTTCAGGAAAGAGGAACTACCTCCATGAGCTGCTTCGAAACGCCACACGGAATAGGATGCCCGCCACCAGACAGTCCTCGCGCCATTCAGCGCTAAATCATTCGCAAATGTCAGGGCATCCGTATCGTAATCGGCAGCCGCGGCGTCCGTATGACGAAACATATACCGCTCAGCGCTGATGCTGGGGATCCATCGAATGGTAGAATAGGGCACGACTGCGGCCCCAAAAAGGCCGCTCCAGCCGAAGCTCCCCTGCCCAGCCTGCGGAGTCAGGAATGCATTGTCCGTATAAAACGCACCTTGCAAGGTGTAGAGGCTCAGGGTGGGAGGAGGAGCGGAGCGCTGGACATATCGCAGCTCCCCAATGTCCTTATTCTGCTCGTAGCTGATGCCAGTGGCGCCCTGAACTCCAGAGACACTGTTCTGTCGCTTAATGGTGTCGGGGACATCCGAGCGGGAATCCTGGTTCTGTGCCTGCGCAAGAAAAAACGTCCCAAACACGAAGCCTACAATTCCAAACCAAACTTTCACTTTCCGAAAAAGTCTGTTTAAAAACCCCTGCGCGGTGGGCCTGCCGCACCCGGAGGCTTTCCAAACGTTGGTGGCATGGGTGGCAGAGGTGGTATTTGGCCGAGTTGGCTACCATGCTGACTCACCATTGTGATGGTAGAACCATAATAGCTGCCTGACGGCGAGGGTGCAGGATTCCCAACCGGCACTGGTGTAGCCACCATTGTTGGAGCGCTAAAGCCAATTGTGTTCTCCTTGATAGTCTGGGCAGCCGCCAACAAAAATCGATTTTGGTCCGCACTCCCGAAAGCCGCCGGTTGTTCCACGTGCTGAATAAATCCACGTTTCCTCAATTGCGCGAAGCGCACGGCCTCCTTTTGCATCTTCCTCAGGCCTGGCAGTGGAGTGCTGAAACCATTTATCAAGCGCGATTCCGCCATCTGCTTCTCCAAGTCAAAATATCCGCGGCCAAAGGATCCATCCGACGCAAAAGCCATGAATTCCCCGGCCCTTACTATGTGAGCCTTTCCCGAAAACTTGATTACCGTTGCACCAGACATGCTCCCAACCATGACGGAAGCCTGCGCGTGTGCCGTTTTGTCTTTGCACTGCACAAAACCCGCTTCGCCGGATAATACGACAGTTGAACCCCCGAACACCGCCGAAAGCGGCTGCTGTTGAGGTATGCTGCCAAAAAGTAAATTGCCGCGCAGCAGTTCTAATTTTTCGCCTCCCTGCAGACGGACGGCAGTCTTCGAGCCCATCCTGAGAGTCGCATGGTTGGCTGTGATTTCCGCCAGCCCGTCTTCCCCGGTTTCAAGGACTCCAGCTTGCCCAATTACCGCTCCTGAGGATATTGGTCCGATCGGTTGCTCTTTCCCTACTGAAAAGCGCACGTCCTTGATAGACTCATGGACGACAATGTCCGCCTGAGCGGAAAACGAAATCGAGATGGATACAGCTACAATTTTTCCCCAAAAGGAAGCCTTTGGCATAGGCCAAGGCATAAACCTTTTAGGGAGGAAGGTAAAGGTTAATCGGAGCGGCCACCCGGTAGTGGAACGTGCCAGTTGGATTCCTGGGCTCGCCTCTCCTTCTCAGTATCCATGCACCTCACGGACGACCCTTCCATCGACCAGCACTCGATAGGTTTGCGGGCGAAGCCCCGCAAAAAGCAGCGGCCGGTGATGCTCCACAACAACCTCCTGAGCCTCCGCGCGGAACTGGTATTTCTTCAGCATTTGAAAATTGAAATGGGTGCTGAACAACAATGGGCTACGTTCCGCAACAGGCTGGCCATCCAAAAGGATGCGCACACCACCGAGCCATGGGCTTCTGTAAAAATCGAGCCGGGAAGGTTTGCTTCCTATCTGTGCGGTGAAGTGCATAGAATGAATTCAATATAGTCGCTTTACTACCTTTAACCAGATCGAACCATCCTCAACTCGCCCCAGGCCTTCCCGGGTAAAAACGAAAACCCTTCCGTTTCAGAGGCAAGGCCGTCGTCGCAAGCTTCCGCTCGTTTTGAATCGATTTGGCGGGAATGCCAAGGCTGGTTTAGCCTTTGCGAGAGCCCTGACCGATTCTTTGTCGGATTTGCAATCGCGGCGGCGATTATAAATAAAGAAGCAGTGATGGAAGATTTTCAACTCTTGCGTGATTACGCGGAAAACCGCTCCGAACAGGCTTTTGCCGAGCTCGTGAAGCGGCACGTGAACTTCGTTTATTCCACTGCGCTTCGTGTCGTCGGCGAAAGATCGCTCGCGGAGGATGTCACCCAGATGGTATTTATCCGGCTGGCCCGCAAAGCTCGCTCGCTGCGCGAAGGAGTGGTCCTCACTGGCTGGCTCTATCGCACGACCCAGTTTGTGGGGCGGACCGTACGGCGCAGCGACGAGCGGCGGCGGAAACGGGAGGCTTTGGCTATGCAATTCTCTGAATTCGATCGGGCTAGTGAATCGGTCTGGAAAGAAGTTTCACCGTTGCTCGATGAGGCCATGGCCCAGTTGCGCCAAACCGATCAGGACGCGGTGCTTTTGCGATTCTTCGCCGGAAAAAGTTTGCGCGAGGTCGGCCAGGCCCTCGGCGTCAGTGATGACTCGGCGCAGAAACGCGTGAACCGCGCGGTGGAACGGATGCGAGATTATTTTGCGCGCCGGGGCGTCGTTTTGCCGGCAGCCGTCCTTAGCCTGACGCTCGCCGCGCACACCGTGCAAGCCGCCCCCGCTCATTTGAGCTCCACTCTTGTGACCTCGATTGCGAGCGGCACGGGAGCAAGCCTGGGCTTCACCACCACCCTTAAACTCTTTCAAAACATGATCGTTGCCAAACTGAAGGCTCACGCGGTGGGCGTAGCGGTTGCCGCGCTGTGCCTTGTCGGCGGCGGAGCCGCTCTCGTTCAACTTCCCGCGCAGCCAGTTGCCGCTCCCGCCAAAGACGATCTTTCCCGTTCGCCGTTTGTATTGCGCGGGCGGCTCCAGAAACCCGATGGCCAACCCGTCAGCCACGCCAAGGTTCACGTGGCTACCATCGGGGGAATGGTGCGCCTTTATTACCTCACCAATCCGGTCCCGGCGACGGCGCGCGTCTCCAAAACGTGGACCACGTCGGCGGCGGATGGCACCTTCGCGGTCGGTCTGCCCGCGGTGCCGCCCGAGGGCAAAGCGGTGGTCGCGGTGAATGACGATGCGGGATACGCGGTCGCGACGGCGGAGGATTTAGCCGCAAATCTAAACGTTGTCGTGCAGCCGTGGGGCCGAATCGAAGGCGTGTTGAAAATCGGCAATTCTATCGGGAGCAATCAAATGGTGAACATCGGCATCTGGGGCACCAGCGAGACCTACGAATGGAATATCGTCTCCCACGATATGTCGGTGAAAACAGACGCAAACGGTCGCTTCATTTTCCCACGCGTTGCGCCCGGCGAAGTTTGGCACACGCACACGGTTGCCGTGCGTCCGGGCGAGGGCCGCCCCACCGGCCATCAATATGTGACGGTCGAGCCGGGTGATCGCCTGGAAGTGATCCTGGGTGGAACGGGCCGCCTGGTGACCGGCCGCATTAAGACAGATCTGCCTGCCCATCTGGTTTTCTACGGCAGCATGTGGGCGAATGAAACCCACGGAATGCGAAACGCTCGCAACTGGCGCACCATGTCGGCTGAAGAGAAACGTCTTTTCATTCGCGATTGGCGCAATTCCCCGCAAAGCGAAAACTTCAAACAAGAAGTCCGCAATTACGAATTCTCCATCGAACCCGACGGCTCCTTCCGCGTCCCCGATGTGCTGCCGGCCCGCTATCGCATGCAGATCCGCGCCGACGCTCCGCGCGAGCCGGGGAAACCGGCACGTCACGCCGCGGTCGTGGAAATCACCGTCATCGTTCCCGAACCTCCTGTCGGCGAGCCGGATGAGCCGTTCAACGTCGGAACACTCGTCCCGCAGCCGAAAGGCTAACGCACGTTTCAATGGAAGCGGCGATGCGGACTGGGCC
>JAQGOV010000700.1 GCA_028293425.1 Verrucomicrobiales bacterium | reverse complement strand
AAGTTAAACCCATTGAACGTGGTGAAATCTCCGCCAAATACCACCTTCCCGTCTTGCTGCAATCCCAACGCATAAACTGGACCATTGGCTCCGGAGCCGGCGCTGTATTCGTAATCCACATTTCCCGCCGTTTCATTGTCGACAATCGTAACGGTGGTGCTCTTGACCTGCCCCAGCACGATGGAATTGGGAAGCACGCCGTTGGCGGGAGGGACAAGGTTCGTCAGCGTGACAAAGAAGTTTTCGTTCCCTTCCCCGAGCACGTCGTCCAGGATCGTGATGCTGATAAATTTGTTCGTTTCGCCGGGCTGGAAGACCAATGCTCCGCTGCCGTTGGTTAGGGCAACAAGGCTGTCTCCGGAAAAATTGAGGGTTCCCTGCTGTGCCACGTAATCCTGATTATTCGTCGTAGTCCCATTAGCCGTGCCATCGGTGGTAAAGTACCTAACCGAGAACGGGTTCACCGTGCCGCCCACCCGCCGCACTTCCACGGACACCACTCCAGCATATTCAAACACGGAGAAATTGGTGGAAGCGAAGACCACCGTGCACTCGTCGTCCACAATCGTCAGAACGGAGTTGCTGACCGAACCAATGGCTGTGTTCGTGCCTGGGTTGCTTAGGCTTAGAAGGACCGTTTCATTGCCTTCAAACAACACATCGTCCTTAATCGGCACCAAAATCAGTTTATTGGTTTCTCCGGGGCCAAATACGAGAGTCATGTTTGTGCCCGTGAAGTCTTGACCGTCCGTAGCCGTCCCGTCGGAGGTGGCGAAACTTACAGTGGACGTGGCATTCAAAAGCCCCAATCGATCCACTATCACGATGGCATTAGTCCCATTCTCGTTTACAAGGAAGAAATTCGTATGGAATTGGAACATTGTGTCGTCGTCCAATATCACAAGCGTTGCAGTCCGTTGTCCGCCCAGCGGAACTCCACCCGTCGGATTCGTCAGGACCAGCGACACTGTCTCGTTCCCTTCAACCAGCGAGTCGTTCAGAATGTTAATGGAGAAAGTTCTTTCCAATACTCCTGGGGCGAATGTCAAGGTGCCGTTGGTTGCCGAAGCGTAATCCAAGCCATTGCTCGCCGTGCCGTTGATCACACGGTATTCCACGGTGAGCGTCAGGTTTGTGTTCCCGCTTCGCACTACTCCAATCACCACATTGGTGCCACTCTCATTCACTTCATAGGTCTGCCGAGTGAACTGGATTGTCCCGTCATTGTCATTGATCGTGACGGTAGCTCCCCCTCCCTGCAGTGTCATTCCGGGCGAGTCCACCAAATTGATCATTACCGTTTCAATCGACTCTTCCTGGGGATCATCAATCGGTATGACAGGCAAAATAATGCGATTCGTTCCGGCAGGAATAATAACCGTGTCCGGAATCCTTACGTAATCGCTCCCATTCGCCGCCGAACCCGAGATCGAAAGCCGCACGGTCAATGGATTGCTGAAGCTGCCCCCGGTTCTCGTGATTTCAAACGCACCCTGCACTGCTCCTTGCTCATAGGCCTCAGGAGCGACGGCCGCAATACTGACCACGGTTTGCCCCACATCAACGATCGTAAACGTATGCGAGCTGTAAGCACCAATGTAATAATTCGTCGGATAGGGTGTGATGATGGTATTGCTGCTGATAATGCTGCCATTGGTTACGAAAGTGTAATTTGTGATCAGGCCCACGTAATTAAAGAGCTGAACCGTGAAGGTTTTGTTTCCTGCAGCCTGGCCATCGTTCAGCAACGGAATCATAATGCTATCCAGCCCGCCTTCAGTCGAGTGAAGCGGATCCGGTGGCTTTGGAGCGTCAACATGCAGAATCTCCACATAACCAGTTCCAAAAGGAGTGTAGTTGATGTTCGGCACTGCTGTGCCTGATGTAATCCTATAAGCAATCCGGACCGGCTTATTTGTCTCAGGATTGGAAGTAGTCCTCAACCAAATGATGGCGGCTCCGCTGTCTTCACGCCCGCTCGACGCCGCAAGCATGAAGCCGACGGAAGGAAGGTCCGCCGTATCATTGTCCGTAATGGTCACCGTGCCGCTGGTCCGGTTTCCCAGGTTGTAGCCGGATGCCTTCACCAGTTGCACAATCACGTTATCCTGCCCGCTCGCCCCGCGCAGTTCGTTGAATTTATCTTCCTTCGGAACAACTGTAATCGTTGCTGTGAATGCCCCAGCCGGGATAACAACGTTTGTGCCAATCGCCACGTAATCGCTTCCCTCTACCGCGGACCCTCCGACCAGGAAATAAACAGTTAAGCTGTTATTGGTGCCCCCGCTTCGTGTCACCGTGAATATCCCCGAGCCGCCCCCTTCCGCGGCTGTCGCTGAGGTGGTGGTTAATGTGACGCTCGGCAAGGCGTCCTGGATCGTCACGCTCGCCGTATTTAAATTGTGGATGTTATAGGCCGGACTTTCCGAGATTAGAATTGTGACGATCCGCTCGCCAGCGGGCGCGTTCGACAATCCATTGATAGAAATATTCGCGGTAATCTGGTTGGCAGGAATAATGACCGAACCAGACAGAATCGCATAGTCTACGCCAGCTACAGCCGTGCCGCTCACCAGGTAATTCACAAGCAAATCTGAACTTAAATCTCCGGACCGCGCGATCGTGATCGTGCCATTATCTCCTGCGTGGTCCGCCACCGAGTCAGTGGCATAAATATAAATCTGCGGCAGATCATCATCGATAATTTGGATAGAGGCAGGCGATGCATCAGCTTCGTAAGCGGGGTCATCCAGCACCGTGATAACCACTGTCTCTGTCGGTTCAACGAATAGGTCATTAATCGCGATCACCGGAAGGGTCACATACTCGTCCCAGGCAGGAATGGTAATTGTTCCCGAAAGAGTCTGGAAATCGAAGCCGTTGCTGGCCGTTCCACCTACTGAATAATGGACAACCAAAGGGGTATCCAACGGGCCGCCGCTCCGCATAAAAACCACCGTGGCAGTATCATCAGATCCTTCCGTTGCAATAGTGTCGGTGGCTATGGCCGTCACCGAAGGTTTTCCCGCCGGTTCATCCTCTATGATCAAGATGCTCGCCTCGCCATTGGAAATAGCGTACGTCGGAGGCACTTGGAACCAGGTCAACGTATTATCCGACCCGCTTGGCAGCAGTTCCCAGCCAGGTATGCCCACCCGGTTTGTGATGGTTAAAAGCAGGGTGTTGGTTGTCACAATCACGTTCGTGCCAATTGTGTTTGTGCTGACTACATTTGTGAAAAGCGTCGAATATCGCAGATCATTGGTCTGCAACATTAGGGTGAACAGCACGTCCCTCGGGCCCGCGTACTCGCCATTGTCGATCGGCACGATGTATAGGTTCGTCGACGACTCGAATGGAGCAATAATCACTTGGCCGATCTGGTTCAGCACCGGGATGGAATTTGTGGTGATGACATCGCCGTTTGTCATCTTCACGACGTTGGTTGTGTAGGCCTCCACTAAATTTTCATAATCAACTCCCATCGATGCTCGTCCATTGATCGCAAAGCGAACTTTTAATTCCTGGCTCAAATCTCCGGAGCGGCTGATCGTCAGGAACCCAGGATTGGATGTATCGTTTTCGGTAGCGTTTGTCCCTGGGGTTACGGTCACCACCGGCAAATTCTGTGCGATAAAGTCCAAATCTGAAATATTCGCATCGGATACCACAATTGGATTATAAAAACCCAAAGGTCGCGTTATATACCCAAAAACAAACGCCCCCACTTGGAAAGTCCCAGCCGGCACATTCCCGATGGTATAATAACCGTCGCTATCCGTGTAAGAATAACGGTACGTCGCATTGCCCGTGGCAGGCGGTGTGGCGGGCATTCCCGGTTCTGGTGGCGGCGTGTAAGGCGGCAACGTTCCGCCGTTATGCACTCGAACTCCACGGACCGGAATCCCTTCTGAGTCAAGGACCCGTCCGCTAATGGTAAAAGTGTCCGGGGTTCCGACTGTCACGACCACATATCGGCTGACCACCCCGCCTTTCATGTCCGAAACATCGCATCGCACCACGTATTGCCCTGCCGCCGAAAACGTTTTGGAATTCGTCGCGGAATTGAAGCCGAAACTGGTATCGCCAAAATCCCAGTTATAAGCCAGCGCATCCCCATTTGGATCCGTGGCGTCGGCGATGAACGTCACGGCTGTGTTCGGTTGGACGTTCAAACTGCTCGCGGTCAATGAAAGCGTCGGTG
>JAQGOV010000106.1 GCA_028293425.1 Verrucomicrobiales bacterium | reverse complement strand
AGAGTATCGCTTCCTCGCGTTGTCCCACAATGAGCACGTTGTTTCCACTCTGCCGATGAAAGGCCGCTTCCGTCGGGCCCTTGATGGAGTTCGGAGCCCCCATAAAAATCCGCGGGGATGTAACGGGCGTTCGGGTCTCCGCCTCGATCATCGATTGTAAGGCTAGGTTTTCGGCAACATTGGCGGGAGCGTTGCCTTCGAAAACGATCGGACCCTCGTATTTGCTCGCTGAACGGTCTGCCAGGGTCCGCACCTTGGCCAGGTATTCGTCTCGCGTTTCATCCGACAACCAAACGACCTGAAAGGGGCTATTCCCCTCCACGGTTCCGGCAGTGTCGTTATAAATGCCTTCGCCCGGGCGTGAGAGCAGCCGGGGCGCCGGGTTGCTGTCATCCATGATCAAATACGCATCGGCCTCATTACACTGAAGGGCAATCCGGATGACCATTTGGCCGAGGGTTGTGCGCGCCACCGTGTAGGCGCCTCCCAGCGTTTGAGATCCCAGCAGCACGTGAATGCCGAAAGCGCGGCCCTGCCGCACAATGCGATCCAGCAATAGCGAAGCCGTTTGCGCGATTTTGTCGTCCTCCACAAAGAACTCCTGGAACTCGTCAATCACCAGGAGAGTTCTTGGCATCGGTTCCTTTCCTCCAACCCGCTTATAGCCCGCGACATCCTGCACACCGAGATTCCTGAAAAGATCACCGCGCCGTTTCAATTCCTCATCCAGCTTCTGCAAGACGCTCAGCCCGAACTCGCGGTCGCTCTCAATCGCCACCACACGGGCGTGTGGCAAACGATTAGCCGCATAACATTTGAACTCAACGCCTTTTTTAAAATCGATTAGGTAAAACTCCACCTGCTCGGGACTGCACCAAAGGGCCAAATTCGTGACGATCACATGAAATAACGTCGATTTGCCGGAACCCGTCTTGCCCGCGACCAGGGCATGCTGCCGCGTTCCACGCCCCATCTCCATGTATTGCAGCTTGGTGGCTCCGGTCCGCCCAATTGCCACGCGCAATTCCTGGGTGCTTTCCACGCTCCATAGCTCGCTCTCTGCCGGGGCAATTTGTGAAAACGGCACCTCGATGCGGTTCGAATCACGGCTGATTATCCCCACTTTCTGAATAAATTCCGTGGCCGTCTCCGGGTCAGGCGGCGTATCCAGCCGCAAATCGGTTCCAGGCAAAAATCTGCCAGCTAAGGTAATGTCTTTGCCCTTGCAGGTAATGCTGATGCTGCTCTTTCTCAGTTCCTCCGGAATAAAATCCTGGGGAACAGGCTGTCGACGGTCCCAATGAATGAGGGTGTAAACACCACAGCGCGCGCCGCTCGCGGCAATGCTCATGAGCCGTTTGGCAGCCGTTTCACTAAAGTTCACAGGGAAATCCGCCACCACGAGGAAATGATATTTTTCGGCGATTGTTCCTGCTTGTTCGTTATACTCAGAAATGGTGGCGTACTCATTCCGGAGATACATCTGGATGACCTTTTCCATGTGTTCGTTCAGGTCTCCAAGGCGCTGCTCGATCTGAGCAGCTTGGGTCCAGATGCGGCTGTTGATCACATGTTCGGCGTAATCCGCCAGGTGCATCACTCCCGAGAAGCTCTGGCCCAGTCCTACCGGATCCACCACGGTGAAAGCAAGACGTCCCGGTGGGCTCACCGACAAGAGCCGCAACATGAGATTATTCAACGCGCCTAGCGCCTCTTCACGGCCCGATCCGTTGGTTTCAAATAATACGGAACCCTGCTCCGGATACGTGAGGACGAGCGGCACCGAAAGCTGGCCAGGCCCGGGCAAAGCCAAAGCCTTGGGCGTCAGCTCCGCCAGCTTGGGTATATCGACATTTAATCTTCCAAATCGTGCAGCCTGCTCAAAATGCGGGGGAGCCTTCCAGGTTTTCCAAAACGGATTGTCCCAGGGTGGAAATGCTTTCTCAGCCGAGGAGCTGCTCTCTTGAATCGCTTGGTAGAGCGGCGCAATTCTTCCCTGCCATTCCGTCAGCATGGGCTGCCACAGGGCTTCATGATCGGCGTTTACTTTGACTTCATGCGACGTTCCCGTCTCGTTTGTCGACTGCATCTTGGCCTCGGCCTCGCTTGTTAGCTTGGCAATGTTCTTCGCCAGCTCCTGTTCCACATACTCCAGCTTCAAACGACGGAGTGTTTCGTTCCGTTCCGCCAGGGCAGCCGCTTTTTCATCCATTTTCTTTGGCCAGTATTCTCTATTCCGGCTGGCCTCTTCCAACGTTTCATCCCATTCCTGGTGAATCTTCTCCGTTTTGGTTTGAAATTCTTTCTCCACTCTTTCGATTTCCTGCACCCGGCGGGCCTCGCATTTTTCACTGCAAACCTCCAGGATGCAGCGAGCCCGCCCGAAGGACCCCGAAATCTTCGCGGCCATTGCAGAGCCTTGCTTTTTCCCCACAAAATAAAGAACGATCCCTAAAACCAATCCACCACCGAAAATCGCGCTGGCATGGACATACGTGAAAGCGCTCTTACCAAACCATTGCAGCAGGGGCACCGCTCCAAAGGCACCGGCCAGCAGCACGAGCCACAGCCAGTAAAACCGAAAGAACTTTGGCAGGAACAACCGACTGAATTTGCGCAAGTCCTCTCCTGTTTTTGCCATCAAATCCCGAAACTCAGCTTGTAATTGATACTCATCCTTCCCGGGCTCGGGTTGGATATTGGAAAGCGGGTTTGACACCAGTGCAGCCAGGTTGCGGTAGCCGCCAAAAGCTTTTCTCGCATCATTCTCCAAACCGGCGAGGGTCTGTTCATCTCCGGCTAATTCCGTGCGAAATTGCTGGCAGGTAGCCTCTGCATTGGCCAGTCCGCTTTCATGGTTGCGCTTGGACTGAAGAGTTTCAGTCTGGAGCCTGTGCTTGCGCCGGCCTTCCCGGTCAATAACCGCCTCAAGGCGTTTCTTTTTCCCCGTTTTGTGGGCTGCTGTGATTTTGGCCTTGCGCCGTTCATATTCGGCTTGCACGACCTGCCGCAATTGCTCGCTGGCCACCTTGGCTTTCTCCAACTCAGCCGAGAGGGTATTGTTGATTTGTTCTACCTCCTCCTCCCGGCGCCCGCGGATTCTGACAACTTTGCTTCGCAGATCATGAATGAGCTTCTCTTCCCTGGTGGCGAATTCCCAAACGGTTTTTTTGAGCTGGCTCAGCAGCTCAATGGTTTGCTCTACACTGTAATATTTACTCACAGTCGTGTCTGATTTTCCCAATTAACTTGTCCAATTGCTCCATCACCGTAGCCGCTTTGTCCACGCTGTTCAGCAATTCTTCTATATATTGACGCTCGAACTCCTGGGCCTTCGCATCTCGCCAATAATTTTTTGTGTTCTCCCATTTGTTGGATAGATCTCGTGTCAAGGCCGTCACCCGGGCTGCGTTTCCACTCATGGCGCGTCTCCTGCCTGTATGGAAGCCGGTCCCGGCGCTCCTTCCGGGGCCGCTGGGCTCTCATCAGTCTGTTCCGGGCTCTTCACGGGCAGTTCGGGGGAAGCGAGCGTGGGCGCCGTCAGGTCGGCATACGCCTGCAACGTCGTTATCGCTCGGGCGAGATATGCCCCAGCCTGCACAATATCATGGGAAAGGAAGGTATGCAGCCTTTCCAATTGTCTGGCCAATGGTTCTACTTTCGCATCGAAATCTCGATTCCAGATCTTGATTATTTTCAGCTTCGCTTCCGCTTCTTCCACGGCCCGCTTGGCTCGCTGTACTGCCATTTGTTCCAAGGTGGCATCCTTCTGGAAAACCGCTATCCGCGCGCTGGACAACGCTTGCTTGGCCTGCTCCAGCACCAGGTTGCGCTTCCGCAGTTGTGCTTCCCAATGCACCCGCTGGTCGTTCTGGATCCATGACCGGGTCCGTTGGATCTCCGAGCTCACCTCCTCAATAGCAGGACGGGCCTTGCTCACATAAACAATCAGGTTGGCCCGGAATTCTTCCAGGGCATCAACGGATGATATGTTTGCCTTATCGGCCATGGGTTAGCGCTGGTTCAGATATTCTTCGATGCGTTGCGCCTTGCGCAGCAGGTAAGGCGTGTGCTGATTGGAGGTCTCCACGAACTTCTTCAGTGCCTTCATTGTCTGGACGAACTCTTCCGAAAATTTGATATGCTCCTGATCTTGCCAGGTATCTCCGAGCGCTCCAAACCGGGCCTGGAGGGACGCCATGCGATTTTGCAAATCAATGTTGAACCTTTTCAGTTCTTCTGCGAACCGCCGCACCTGCTCGGGATCCATGATTGCCTGCGCCATAATCTTTTCCTTTTAATTGGGTTGTGCCAAAGGCATCGCTTCGCGCTCAGTCTTTCGGCTGTGCTCACATCATGCCGTAACTTTAGCTTTGTAGCAAATCCCAAGCAGCTTCACCTTTCCTTAGACATCCACCACTTTAAAGACCTCCACTTTTTCCGCTAAACCTTTAAGGACCACTGGCTCAAGCGGTACTATGCCAAACTTTCCATCTAAATATGCTTGGGTAGCCGAATCCAGAAGGATTTGCCCGGGCAACGCCAAGGCGCACAACCTGGACGCCAGGTTTACCCGGTTTCCCAGAACAGTATAATTCAGCCGGTCGGCAGAGCCGACGCAGCCGGCCACCACTCGGCCGGTCGCGATCCCAATCCCCATCTCCACCTGCATTTCAGATGTCTTGTTCAAGCGCCTGCGCTCGTCCATAAGTTTCAACGCACAGGAAACCGCGTTCATTGCATCGGGTCCATAGCTTTTGGGTGCGCCGAAAATCGCCATCAGCATGTCTCCCACAAATTTGTCCACCACTCCGTTGTGCTCATAGACGATGCGAGTAAGCGGTGTGAAATGCTCGTTGAGCAGTTGGATGATCTTTTCGGGCGACATGCCGTCCGCCAGTTTTGTAAACCCGCGGATATCGCAAAAGAGCACCGTCACCTGCCTGGCCTCGCCGCCCAGCGCAAAGCTCCCGTGAATTAGCTCCTCGGCCACCTGCTTGTCCGTTACCATGTTAAGCACGTTATGATACTTTTCCTTCAAGGCCAGGTCCTCCACCATCTGGTTGAAGGATCCTGCCAATTCCCCAATTTCGTTCTCGCCCCGCACCGGCACGCGCACTTGGAAGTTCCCGCCACGAACCTCCCGGGTGGCCATGACCAGGTTGCGAATCGGCGTGGAAAAGCCGTGCGACAATAGAAGACTGAAGAAGAATGCCGCGCACAGTGCCGCTCCGCTGAAGACCAGGATCCAGGCCCTCAAATCCTTTTCATTCTTCACCGCTCCGGCCAGCGAGTATAACGAAACCTGGTAAGCAGGCGGAAACGGGGAGTTGGGATTCAGCAGTCGAAAAAATACCCGGTGCGGCACACCCGCTATGTCGTAATTGAAAGAATCACGCCCGTTCTGCATGTCGAAGGCTTCCAAGGGTACTTGCTTGGCGAGCTCCACCTGGGAGTTGGTCGGAATCGTTTGCGAATAAAGCTTATCATTGAACCAAATCCCGCTCTTGATTTGGCTAACATCGCTCAGCGTTTTTTCATCGAAATCCCGAATTGGAAACCCCAGCAGGATGGCTCCCAGCGTTTCGCCGGTTTCTGGATCGCTCACCTTCGTGGCAATCACCTCATGAAGTTCTCCGCTGGAAGGTGCCAGGTAACCCATCTGCTGCAGGTCGAACTCGTACATGAATTCTCCCATCGCCTGAAGCTGTTGCTCGATCCCTTTGCGATTGGAAGCTGCCGGGCTGAAGGCGTCCTGCGGCTTGGGATGCAGAAGCAACCCATGCGCGTTCAGGATCCGCAGGTAAAGCTTCTTCTCCGTGCCCAAAATCTTGTTTCCCTCCGCCAGGATCGAATCGCCCCGCCGCTTCTTGGAACGTTCCGCCGGAGTTCGCAGACGCACCTCCTCCACGCTGGCATTTGCCGCCTGATAAACTTCCTCCACGATATTCGTTTGAAGGGCTTTGATCAGCCCGTCGGAATGCGCCAGGGCCACGCAATCCTCCTTTAACGGAGCCAGTCGTAATTCCTGCTGCGAATAAAAATGATCTACCTGGGATTCAAATTGCTGCTGAAAAAGCTTTTGGTAAGTCGCCGTGACTTTCTGATGCGTCACAAACAATGTCCCGCTGGTAATTCCACCGACCAGCGCCATCATGCTCAACAGGAGTTTGACTCGGAAGCTGAGCTGCATCATTCAAAACCTCGCACGAGTTTCGCAGGTCAAATCTTCGTTTCGCCAAGCTCCACGATCCGCGCGAATTGGTCCTCAGTGACCGGCGTTACCGAAAGTCGTGATTGCCGCACCAGCGGCATTTCTTTGAGCATCTTGTCGGCTTTGATCGTCTCAAGCGAGACCGGCGCGCGGAGGGGTTTGAACGGGACGAGTTCTACCACTGACCAGTCGCCGTCTTCTGCTGTCGGATCGGGGTAAAACTCTTTATCAACCTTGGCTATTCCCACTATCCGCTTCTCGCTCACGCTATGGTAAAAGCAGATGAGGTCCCCTTTTTTCATGGCGCGCAGGTTGTTCCGGGCTTGAAAGTTGCGCACTCCCGTCCAAACCACGCGGCCTTCCTTCTGGAACGTTTGCCAGGAGTAAGCCTCCGGTTCCTGCTTCACGAGCCAAAAATTCTTTGCCATCCTCTAGTTCTAAAGCGGGACGATAGCCAAGACAATGGGGAAGGGTAAAAAACAGCCGAATTCCCGTAAAATAAAGACATTTCAGAGAGAACCGGTTTTTGCCGATGATTTTATCAGTCCAAATCGCGATGACTTATTAAACGTGCGCTCGATCTCAACAATTTTTTCTTTGCACTCCAGCGCCGGAAAGCTACTTTTAAACCGGCTTGTCCGATGGTGTAATGGTAGCACAACTCCCTTTGGAGGAGTTTGTCATGGTTCGAATCCATGTCGGACAGCCAATTCTCACTCCGGAGGAATACCCCATGCAATTTGAAGAGAAGCAAATCGTCGACTATCTCAAACCCATGCCGGGCATTTTTTTCTCAGCCACTGAGATTGCACGCAAGGCTGGCTCACGCAGGCAGTACCACGATAATCCTAGCTGGCCGAAACCCTTCCTGGTAAGCCTCGCCGATCAAGGCTTTCTCGAGGGCAATATGCTAGGCCATTACTGCTACAAGGAGGCTCACTTGAAAAAGAAAAGGCGCTACAAAATCGGCCAGCATTTGCAGCAGATTACTGCTGCGGAGGTGGCCGGGAATTCTCCCACCGCGCCGGAGCCCTCGTCGAATGGGGCGGGGGATAGCTTTTCCGCGGAAGCAGCTTGATGATGGGGCTGGGAAGAGAACCAGCCACCCGCCCCGATGCCCATCAGGACGGCTGGTTCAAAATCCTAGTCTTCCGAGAAGAGATATTCCAAGTCGGTCTGCGAGAGGCTCTTTGCGAACCCTTCCTCTCCAAGCACGTCTGAAATAGTCTGCGCCTTGCGCTGTTGCAAGTCCCAAATCTTTTCTTCCACCGTGCCCGGGGCAATCAGCCTGTAAGCGAAAACAGTTTGAGTTTGCCCAATTCGATGCGAACGGTCAATCGCTTGTGCTTCCACCGCCGGGTTCCACCACGGATCATAAAGCACCACGTAACTTGCGGTCGTAAGATTCAATCCGGTGCCCGCCGCACGCAGGCTCAACAGGAACACCGAAGGATCTTTATCCTCCTGGAACGCATTCACAATTGTTTGACGTTCCTTGGTTTCGCCGGTGAGCATGTAGGTTTTGATTTGGCGCTGATGGCACTCTACTTCCATTAGCTTCAGCATCTGCACGAATTGGCTGAAGATCAGGACCTTTTGCCCATCGGCCAGCAAAGGCTCTAACAGTTCCAACAATGTTTCCGTCTTCCCCGAAGCCGAGTCGTTCCCTACAAGCTGAGGATGGCAGCAAATCTGGCGTAGGCGCGTGAGCGCGGCCAGCACATGAATTTTGCTCTTGTTCAGTCCCTTCTCGGCCACCGTTTGCATTACCTGCTCCCGGCTCCGGCGCAGCTCGGCCAAGTACAGCTTCCGCTGCTCTTCGCCCAGTTCGCAGTCACGCCGTTCTTCAATGCGATCGGGCAGATCCTTCGCCACCTGCTGCTTCAATCGTCGCAGCATGATCGGCCGGAGCTTCGCCGATAAACGCCGGCGGGCGATGCGCTGAACTCCCTCCCCGTTCTCCACGGGCTTCGGGTCATAAACCTCGTTGAAATGATCCTGGTTGCCAAGATAACCGGGCTGCACAAAGTCGCTGATGCTCCACAAATCCAGCAGCCGGTTTTCCAGGGGAGTTCCCGTCAAGGCCAGCCGTTGCGTGGCCTTGAGTTGCTTCACCGATTGAGTGATCTGGGCGCTCGGGTTTTTGATGAACTGCGCCTCGTCCAGGATCACCGCGCTAAAAGCGAATTTCTGCAGCGCCTCCAGGTCCCGGCGCAAGAGCGCATAGTTGGTGACAATGATATCATACTGCGGGATTTGCTTGCGCAGGTTGTGCCGGGCTGAACCGCTTTCCAGCACCAGTACTTTGAGGCTGGGCGTGAACTTCTCCGCTTCACGACGCCAGTTGTGCAGAACCGAGGCGGGGCATATCACCAGGCCTGGCTTCGGGCTTTTGGCGTGGCGCTTCCGTAACCACGCGAGCCAGGTGAGCGTTTGGAGCGTTTTACCCAGGCCCATGTCATCCGCCAAAATGCCGCCGAGCTTTAGTTCGGTTAGCTGGCACAGGAAATTAAAACCTTCCCGCTGGTAAGGTCGTAAATCTGCACAAATGCCGTCTGGCATGTCGTAATCGGGGACGCCTTTGAACGTTGAAAGGCGCTCGCGCAAGGACTTTGCTTCGGGCGTTTGGCTGAATCGTTGCAGGCTCCTGTCCCCGAGTGCCGCTCCTTGCTCCAAACCCACTTTCTGCGGCGCGGAGCTCAGACTTTCCAGCCCAAGGTCAGCCATCGTTTCATACGCTTCTTCAACTGCCAGGGCGTCCAATTCGAGCCAGCCCGCATCCGGCAATTTAACGAAGCGCCCCGTGGCCGTTTGCAGCCGTTCCAGATCGGCTGGGGTAAGCTTCAGCCCTTCCATTTCCCACTCAGCCGACACCGTGAACCAATCGATCCCGCTGCCCTTGACCATCAATTGCGGACGCAGTTGACGCGGCGAAAGGAACAAACGATGGAACGAAGGATTCCCCAGGTAATCGGCTTCCTTTGGCTTGTGCGGCCACGCCCCCGCGAGAGTGTTCAGGAAATGTTCGTTTGCGTCGCCTACCCAGAGGCCCGGCTCCGGCGTGAACCAATCCAGCCGGCGCAGCCAATCTGTGGCGGCATCCAGACGGGAATCTTCCAGGATTTCCGGCTTGTCAGTTTTGTGGCCGTTGCCGTTTTGCTCGGCATCCCGCTGCCATTCCTGACCTGTCCAATACCAGAGGCTCTGGTCCCGCTCGCTTTGTGCCCGAAGCCGCAGGCGCACAGTTTCTTCGTTCAGTTCAAAAACAAATTGGGGCACCGCTTTATGCGCGATGCACAACTGCTCCCAGTCGATTCCAGAAGCCGACTTGGTCTTGCGCAGGTGCGTTCGAAGCCGGTAACTCAGTTTTCGGACCGGGATCGTCGGGGTCGCATTCCAATAATCCAGCAGCAAGGCCGGGGGTGTATTGCGCAGCAAATAAAATGTATCATTCAGGAGCGCCAAAGGGGGACGGCCGAAAAAGAACTTCGCAACTGTCAGGCTCTCCGAATGGCCATCCGGCAACGTGAGGCGCTGGGTGAATGAAATCTCTGCGTTTCCATTTTCCAAGTGGGGAGTGAAAGCGACAACCTGGCCGCTGAAATGTACGGCTTTGGCTCCCATCTCTAACCGTCCAGTATGGCCCCATCGGGAAAGCCATTGGAGCAGTTCAAGCCCGCTGATCGACAGCGCGTCCCCCAAATCCTCACGGTCTTTGTAATTATCTGTCAGCCACTGGATGAATTCCCAATCTTCGGGGGAAAAAAGCTCCTGCTCGTGCGCGGAGCGATGGGTTAGGTCAATCACCTCCGAAAATGGCCGGATTTTTTCCCCGGTGCGTGGGCGAAAGAGGCTTAACCGTATGACCAACAAATTCAGCGACGTGAACTCAGGAGACTGTTGAGGCTGGCATAGTACCCTGAGAGTGGCGCGTGGAGAATCCAGGTGGGCGGGAGCAGGTGGGCAAAGCCAGTTCTCCAAATGGGCTAAAATCTTCTGCTCCTGCTCCGCTTGCTCAATTTCAGCGAATCGATCCGCACTGGCAAAGGACAGCAGCTCGGTTGGCAATGGGCGGCTTGAGCGCAGAAAAAGAATGGCCAATTCTTCCAGCCGGTTTTTCCCCTGGGCATTCAGCAAGCGAGGCCACCATTCCTGGTTGGCAAAGTCCTTTCGGGAAAGAGATAGTTTCTCGAAATAGTCCTCGAGCAGCAGCCAGGCTCGCTGCGAGTCCGCGCAGGTTGAGAAAAGTTTTAGCAGCTCCTCACGTTCTGCCACGGCCGTTTTTGAGTCCGCTAATTCGCGGCGCAGATCAGCCAGCGCCCCATATGTCTTCGAGAGTACATTGTGATGCGCATCGTACTTTGTCGTGCTGGCAAGACGCGACGCGCGCCCGTTCTTACTGGCAAGCTTTGGCATGACTTAAAACGTGCATTTGGAAAGTCGGTAGCTTTTTATCAGATCACAAAACAGGCGCTCCGGTCAATCCGAAAGAAATCTTTTTCTGGTTGTCTCCGCTGGCTGCGGAAGCGCAGCCCTCCCGGCAGTTACACTTTCCCAATCCACTTGCGATCATCCCAGACAGCCTTCAAGGATGTGATGTTCCGGGAATCAAAAACATTTTTGGCCGCCGCAACCAATCGCCCCTTCTTCAGGTTGTTATAAGCGTCGCTCGCATTGATTGCCACATGCTGCAGAATGCTCGGATCACGATAGCAATCGATCATGCAGCGCGTGCAACCGTCTCGGATCAGCTTGGATTGATCGAAATCGTAAATATTGCACATCGGGGTTTCCCAGAAATGGCAGCGATACAAATTCAGGTTCCAATCAAGATAGAAATATTTGTGGCCGCCCAGGCAGCCAAACTTCTCCGTGTTGCCTCGAAGATGCCGCTGCATCTCCGTGAGCGACTCCGTCGGGTTCACCACCGGGAACCCGCTGTTCTTCTTCATCGTTTTGATCTTTTCGAAGACCTCAATCAGCTCCTCGGTGCGGTAGTTCACCAGGCTCGAATCACTGAAGCTCAGGTAACTGGAAGCAAGCGATGTTAACGGATAACTGAACGTGCAGCTCGTAAAACCAAGCTCCGTTAAAAACGCGGGCAGCTTCTCGTAATCGTCAATCAGCTTGCTCGCTGTCACGCTGGCGGTCGTCTGGATCCCTAGTTTTGTAAAAACCTCGTTCGCGTGCTTGATCTTGCGGCAAACCTCCGGCAGCCCGCGATTTTTCTCGTGCTTCGCCACATCATGCGAATCAATCGACATGATCACACTGCTCAGGCCGTCGCTCGCCAGATCGCGCATGTTCTGCTCGGTCCAAAGCGACCCGTTCGTGCAGACCATCGGGTGGATGCCCGATTCAGCGGAATACCGCACCATCGCCCGTAATTCCTTATGCACCAGCGGCTCGCCGCCTACAAAAAGCAAATAGCCAATGTGATTCTTCTTCGCGATGTCGATTACATCGCGCGCTTCCTTCAGCGTCACGCTCCGGCGCTTTTTCTGATCAAATTTATCCACCGCAAATCCGCAGAAGTCGCACTTGGCATTGCAGATATTGGTGATCGCAAATTGAAGATAACCTGGTCCCCCGTGCTCGAGCACTTCCCCAATTAATTGCCAGGTGCTCTTCTTCGGCCGAACTACCGGACGAGTGAAGTCAGAGGCCTTTTGGGCGCCTGTCACGGTTGCTTTTTCCAGTTCGTTGATCGCGGCTGTTGTCATTGCAGCTAGTTAAAGTATCTTGAACTGTAAAAATGCCACGTGGCAATCTTTCTTTTTTTGAAGATTGGTCCTGTCAACGATCAAACCGGTCTCCAAGCTGCTGCTTCAGTTGAGGATACGTAAGGAATCTGTAGCAGATGTTGGCCTTGCCTTCCATAAACTTCGCTTCTGGTCACTCGGAAGCCTCGGGAAAAGTTCCTTTCGCCTCCTCGGCGCTTCACGCATCCTGACGCTTATGGCAGATTCAAAAGCGTCTCTAAAACAAGCGGCGCAAGAGCTGGCGCAGGACCTGGCAAAGTGCGGCCATCACTTCGGCCCAGCCGTCCACTGTGTTTATAATCCTTTAGAGTATGCCTGGGCCCCTCATGCATTGTACATAGAAAAATATGGCGCCTCTCCAAAACGAGTCTTGTTTCTCGGCATGAACCCTGGCCCATTCGGCATGGCTCAAACTGGGGTGCCCTTTGGCGAAGTCGCTGCTGTCCGCGATTGGCTCAAAATCAAAACGCCCGTTAAAAAGCCCGCCCTTGAGCATCCGAAACGGCCGGTTGAGGGCTTTGACTGTCCTCGTTCCGAAGTGAGTGGCCGCCGCCTCTGGGGCTTGTTTGCCCAAAAGTTCGGCAGCGCGCAAATTTTTTTCAAAGACCACTTTGTTGTGAATTATTGTCCACTCGCCTTCTTTTCCGACACCGGCAGCAATATTACCCCCGATAAAATTCCCGCTGCACGCATGCAGCCGGTGCTCGCAGCCTGCGACCAGCATCTGCGAACCATGGTGGAGATCTTACAGCCGGAGTGGTTAATTGGGGTGGGGGATTTTGCCCAGAAGCGAGCCAAGGGGCTCTTCGCAGATCAGCCGTTGAAGATTGGCAAAGTGCTGCATCCTAGCCCGGCCAGCCCCGCTGCCAACAAAGACTGGGCCGGAGCCGCCACCAGGCAGTTGCTTGAGTTGGGTGTGTGGAAGTAAAATCATACAGGAGAGAGTATGGGCGAGGACCTCTTACAAATTGACGGATCTATGGGGGAAGGAGGCGGACAAATCCTCCGCAGTTCCTTAAGCCTTTCGCTAGTCACGGGGAAAGGTTTTCAGATTCAAAATATACGAGCCAATCGGAACAACCCTGGTTTGAGGCGGCAGCATTTGGTTGCCGTGGAGGCCGCTGCCACCATAGGACATGCTGAGGTACAAGGCGCCGATGTCGCTTCTCAATCACTCCGTTTTCAACCTACCCAAATCACTCCTGGCGATTATCACTTCAACGTTGGCACCGCTGGCAGCACCACACTCGTCCTACAGACAGTTCTGCCAGCACTCCTGCGAGCCTCAGGTCCTTCCGCGCTGCTCCTGGAAGGCGGAACGCACAATCCGATGGCTCCTCCGTTCGAATTCCTGGATAAAACCTTCCTGCCGATCATTAAAGCCATGGGACCGAAGGTAAATGCAAAGTTAGATCGCCACGGTTTTTACCCCGTGGGCGGCGGAAAAATCCGCGTGCTCATCGATCCAGTACCCGAACTGCGGCGCATCGAAATTCTCGAACGGGGAGAAGTGAAAATGAGTGCCCGAGCTGTCGTAGCGAGCCTCCCCCGCCTCATTGCTGAACGCGAGCTCAAGGTGCTCAAGCGTGACCTGCGCCTCGACTCCTCAGACCTTGAGGTGGAGGAAATCCGATCTCCGGCTCCAGGGAACGTGGCTCAAGTCGAAGTTCAATCAACCCATGTTACCGAGGTGTTCACTGGCTTTGGAGAAGTGAAGGTCCGTTCCGAGGTGGTTGCCGAACGGCTTGTCCAGGAAGTAAAACGCTACCTCACCGCCAATGTCCCCGTCGGAGAACACTTGGCCGATCAACTCATCCTCCCCATGGCGCTCGCCGGAGGAGGCGCCCTCCTTACGATGCCTCTCTCCCTGCACGCGCTTACCAATATCGAAGTCCTCAAGCTCTTCCTCCCCATCCAAGTGCACATCACAACCACCGACTCCGAAGCCGTGTTGGTCAGAGTAACTTCAAGCTGAGATCTCTTTACCGGTCTGAAGGGCCTGCCTGCGAGTTCGAACCAAAATCAAGACTCCAACAAGCCCCAGCAATACAAAACACGAAGGCTCCGGCACGGAAGAAAAAGCGACATTATCGATCAACTCCAGTGGTCCACCCAAGGTATCAATGCTCAGCCGGGTGATTGGATCAGTCGAGCTAACTCCAAAGAAAAATGGCACACCATCCGTTCGCGCCGTCACGCTGGCTGTCCCCAGCAAACCGGCTGCCCCGTAAATATTTAGATCAAACGAAGAACTGCTGTTCAGCGCAAAAAAATCGAGCCCTACCGCCATTGTTCTCTGGCTAAACAGAATCTCCAAATTATCAGAAGGATCAGCGACAGATAGCGCCTTGCTGAACAAATGAGCGTACCCCGGCTTCGCCAGGAACAATCCGCCCGCGCTCGCTCCTGGGCTGTTGTTAAAAGTCACTCCTGGCAGGATCTCCCCGGACAGGAACACGCTGTTCAACGAAGCACTGCTCAGCGGAGCATTAAAAATCTCTCCTTGCACCCCCGAAACCCTCCCCTCTTCAAAATCCTCGACAGGCAGGTTTGGATTCGCAGTGTTGAAAGACGAACGAGCGTTATAGTAACTCAACGAAGGCGCTGCTCCAGCACCTGAAAAAGACAGAGCGGCCAGCAGCCCAAGCCTGGCAAGTAAAGTATTCAATCTCATAACCTTTCTGTTTTGCTAGTGTCCATTAGTGTGACTTCGTGGTCAACCATTCCTCCCGCAGAATCCCATAAAACTCTAGGTCCTCAAAGTGATCCCACTTTCGTACATGCTGGCGCAAATGCCCCTCGTGTTTCATCCCGATTTTTTGCATCACGCGTCCGCTCCCTGGGTTCCGCGAGAAATGGTGCGCCTGGATCTTGTTCAGCTCCAGTGGTTCAAAACCAAATTTTAATAAGCACCGTGCTGCCTCGGTGCAAATTCCCTTGCTCCAAAATGGCACGCCCACCCAGTAGCCCATTTCTGCACGCGCGTGTTTCTGCTCCAATATCAAGCCGATCGTTCCGCAGAGTTCTCCCGTGCTCTGCAAGGTAATCGCGAACACCGCGCTCTTCTTATCCACCCAATCCTTCGTCACTCCCGTAATAAACGTCTCTGCCGCCCCTTCAGGATACGGATGTGGAAT
>JAQGOV010000138.1 GCA_028293425.1 Verrucomicrobiales bacterium | reverse complement strand
TCCAGCGCTTCCAACAGTTTGCTGGGAGTCAGCACGCCCATCGCCTGTTGTTGGAAGGAATCCATGCCAGTCATCAACCCGCTGGTGTCAACATCCCGGCGAAACTGATCGAAACTCGCCAGGAGCGTCCGGCGGTCGGACAAGCGATCCACTGTAATTCCGTTGAGCACCATGTCGGACTTCCCTTCAGCCATCGGCCGGAAGGAAGTGTGTCCCGCCCCAAGGAAACCCGGGCTGGCTGCGTTGTAAGGGCGATGCTGCATTCGCGGCTCAAGTCCCACGAACGGGGGCAGCGCGGGGTTGGAAGTTCCGAGCACTTTCGAGACCGTCGCGCCGAACGTCGGCCAGCCGCCCGCAGGCTGGTTCTGTTTGCGGCGACCGGTCATGCACATGAAATCGCTGTGGTCATCGATCGCATCCGAGATCGAGCGGATGATGGCAAGCTTGTCGGTGATACCGGCAATGAGTGGGAGATGCTCGCAAATCTGGATGCCTGGCACCTTGGTGGAGATGGGCCGGAATTCGCCCCGAATTTCTGACGGCGCATCGAGCTTTAAGTCGAAAGTGTCCTGATGCGGCGGTCCGCCCGGCAGGTAGATCATGATCACTGCCTTGTGTGACTTACGCAGGCCAGACGCCGCTTCGGCCTTGAGCAACTGCGGCAAGGCCATCCCTCCCATTCCGAGCGCGCCAATCTTAATGAAGTTGCGGCGCGAAATCCCATCGCAGTAGCGGCGCGAACCAGCCGTGTTAGCGAAGACCTTGAGCATGGCTTGGATTATGCCCAAACCAGGCCGAAAAGGAATAGGAAAAACTCACCGCCGTCAGGAGCCGCGGGCTTGCCACCGAAACGTGGAGGCCAGGAGAGGCTGGTTATTTGGAGCGGGTGAAGGGAATCGAACCCTCGTCTCAGGCTTGGGAAGCCCACATTCTACCATTGAACCACACCCGCGTCCGATGGAATACTTTTATCAATCTCGGACCAAAGCGCAACCCCGGATTTTCAAGGCGTCACAATTTCGCGCCGCGCAAGAGTTTTCCTCGCGGCTGGGCGTCTGCACTGTCAGGCGGGGCGGAATCCCGTTCGAAACGGTCTCCCTTCTCCAGGTGAATGATGAAATTCTCCAGATCCCCCTCCAGTCGGCCCACAATCATCCCTTCGTTCAGCCAATCCTTGTTCGGATTTTTGGCCGAAATACGGTAACCATTCACTCGCAGCGAGAGGCTCACTGCGTCCGCTGGCAACCCTTTGAATTCGAATGTGCCATCGTCTTTCACCGTGATCTGCTGTCCATCAGCTCCGTTTTCCAGCCCTAGATATAGGCGCGTATTCGCTGGCAATGGCCCTCCGTCCGCCACTACCACTTTCCCCCGCATCGTGAAGGCCGGGCGCACGGTTAAGTCACCCACTTTGGAAACGCTCTCATCACCCCCGGTGCTGACGAGTTGCGGCGAAAGCGCAACTCCCAGTTTCGCCATTTCCTTAATTTTAGTGGAAAGATAAAAACGCGTATTTGCTGGCACGTTTGGGATGGTAAACCGGCCATCCGGTCCGGTGGTCCCGTCAAACCCGCGCATGTAAACGCCAGATTCCCTGTCCTGCGTGTTCATCGACACGTTCACTCCTGGAACGGGGTTTCCATCTTTGACTAGCCGTCCGCTCACTTCCACCCCGTGCTTCATCCGCAACAGATGCGCAGTGCCCGCGTCCAGCCAGATCTTGCGCTTTGCCAAACCGCGGGCTTCGATAGTGGTGCTGACCGCCATCACTCCATTGCTGCATGTAATGAGGAACTCGCCGTTCTCATCAGTGGCGCTATAGGTTTCTGCTTTTCCATTCACACCTCCGTACGAGGAGTATTGACCGTTTTTATAACCATCCACATTCAGGACTGCCCCCGCCACTGGCTTTCCTTCCGGATCAATGATTTTGCCTATCACCTTGCGTTCCAGAGGGGCGTCTGGCCATTTGTGGGCTTTCAATCTCGCCTCTGCGCTTCCGAAAAGCGGATCAGCGTCCTTAATAAAGTCTGCCCGATATCCTCTTGCCGTCACCAACAGCCGGTAAAGCAAATCTCCATTCACCGGTTCGATGTTAAAATGCCCTTGCTCATCCGTGCGCACTTTCTTTCCACACTCCGGGTAGCAAGTCGGGCAGAGCGCCGCTGCGTCCCCTTCGCGTGGTTTGGCGGTATAAACATACACATTCGCGTTCGCGAGCGGACGTCCCTTCGCGTCCATAATAATCCCCTCCAACCTCGGCTGCTCCGCTGATTGGGCAACGGCACCGAGGCACAAAAGCAGCCCCGCCAAACTCTGTAGGAGACGACGTGCGGAGTCTCTGTTCTTTCCTTTCATCACGTTACGTTCCATCTTGCCCACTTGCTTAAAAAATGAAATCTTCATAGCTCCCTCGCTTATTTCTTGGCAGTTTTCGCATTCAAACGCTTCACCGCGGCTCGCAACCTTGTTCCCGTTAAGTCTCGCGACACCGGGCGTCCCTTGTCATCGAGCAAAAGCGTTAATGGCAGCGCATCTATTGTCAGTTCCTCCGTCACATCAGTGCGTGCGGCGCCCGCCAATCGGGTGTGCACCCAGTCCGTTCCGCTCAAATCTCCCACACCGGATTTCGCGGTTGCCACATCCTCGTCGAGATTAACCGTGACAAAGGGAACTCCTCTCATCTCCGTTTGCGCCGCCCGCATCATTTCCAGTTGCTCCTTGGACTTCGGCGCCCATTGAGCCCAGAAAGTCAGCACCACCGGCTTCCCACGCAGGCTTGCCAGGTCAAAAGGCTTCCCATCCAACGTCACGGCCTGGAGCGAAAGCGGTGCGGCATCAGCGAACCTCTGCTCCTTCACTTCCAATTCAAAATTCCCTAGGTCCAACTCCTCGCCATCTTTCCCCGGCGGAATTGTCACCTCCCGTACGAGCGTGCCGATCACCTGCTCATTCCCGCCAAATCGCGGGCTGTTCCGATTCTCCGGTGGTTTGGTAACCCGTAACCGCAATTCATATTTTCCAGGCGGCACATCCTCAACCCGAAAATCTCCATCTGTTTGGAATACTAACTGGAACTGGTTTTTTTTTGCTTCGTACGCCTGAACCTCTGGAGATTGCGCATGTTGCCGCCGAGCTTTCTCGAACGCTTTATTATCGCCAAAACCATAATACACCGGCGCGGGCGGTTGCTCCCCCACGCTGAGCACCAACACCTGTGCATCATTTTGCCAGTCCACCGCGGCTCCGGATTCCACGTGACCCACTACCGTCCGCCCGCCAAAGCCATAAGCCACTTGGGTTACCTCGCCCGGCTTCACATCCACGACCCATCGATGGCTCTCGGTGATCGGGCCCATCCTCATCTGAGGCTGGCGATAGAGCAAAAACTTTCCCGCGGGCAGGTTTGTGAAGGTAAATTTCCCCTGCGCATCCGTTGCCGCTGAGTAATGCAGGTTGTAGTTATTAACGTCGGTCCAACTCAATGGATATCTTAAGCTCACTCGCTCATTGGCCTTTGGCTTCCCGGCGACCTGCAGCACCCCTTCTACTTTTCCCCACGGCTGCAAGCGCACTTCCGGCGCTCGTTTTAATTCTTCCACTGTCAAGGCGGCAAATCCCTTCGGATGGATCACCACCAAGCGATTTTCCGGCTCCGCCGCATCGAAGCGAAACTTCCCATCGGCTGCGGTCCTCTGGCTGAACATGCCGGGCTGCAGATAGGGCTCCCTGGAGTCATAAAGATATACCGAGTTGCGGCCAGTATTCAGAATCACCTGCGCTTTTTCCGCGGGCTGGCCATCCTGTTGCACGATTATTCCAGATGGCGGCACTCCCTTCATCAGCTTCACTGCAATCTCCTGTGCGCCTTCGTCGAAGTAAATAGCCTCGCTGCTCCACGGCGTATACCCTTCCGCCCGCAGCTGGAGGCGATAAGAAGAAACAAAGCCCTGCCTGAAGTCCCCCTGAGTGAGGTTTCCTTGGAACACCCCTTCTTTGCCCGGTTCTCCCCAAGCCACGAACTGATCGTTGTACTCCTGGCTCTTGTGCACGCTGAACTTTGCCACCGGCTGCCCGTTTTCTGCATCGGTAGCTCGTATTTTCACCGCCACTCGTTTGTCAGTGCCTGATTGCAGCACCACTCGATGCTCCGAGCCATCTGCGACCATCCGCACCGCCCGTGCCGGATAGTTACTGGCAATCACGTAATAGCTCACCTCATCCCTGGGTGCATTCGGCCACGCTACCCTGCCCTCTGCATCCGTTTTCTCCTTCCAGTCCAGCACATGATTCCGAACCCGCCATTCAATCGGCTTCACCTCCGCACCGGCCACTCCTTCATCCTTCTCCCCAACAACCCGCAGTTTCAGCGGAACAGCCGGTGACAACACCAAACGCACCTCTTTCATCCCAGCGGCGGGTGTCACTACCGTGGAGTTGATCGCAAACCCATCAGCTTCCGCGGTTAGAAGAAAAGCCATTGGCTCACGGTTCTTCAATTCGAACCGGCCATCCGGTTGATTTGTAAAAGCATATGAAACACCGTAACCATTTCGCGCGCCCCGCTCTCGAATGCGCACATTGCCCACGGGCTTGCCGGAAGCATCCGACACCAATCCGGCCACCGTGACTCCCTCCTTCAATGTCAGCGCCGCATTGGTCGCGCGAAGTGCCGCCAGGCTGAGCTGGGTAATGTTTTCAAATGACAACTGCTCTCGGGGCGCTGTCCCGAAACGGCTCACCGCTCCGGTTGGCCGGACGACGTCCACGAACAGGTTGTCCAGGTCCGCGGGCACTTGTGGCCAAATCCAAAAGCCTTTTACATCTGTAACCAGCGCATTTGTTTCGTTACGATTCAGGGCGGACATCTCGATAGGCCGTCGGTCCCGAGGTTGCACGTTGTTCCCGCCGTACCCCCAAACCATGACCTTCGCCCCTGCAAGGCCTTGGCCCTTTTCATCGCGCACGAAACCTCCCATGGTGGTGCCTTTGCTCAGGTTCATAACGTATTGTGCAGGCACGCCCGTGATCGGGTTCCCGTCGCTCTGCATCACCATTTGCCGGGCCGCATAGTTCGAGTGCACCACACTAATGCCGAGGTTCTGCATCACTCCTTCAGGCAAGTGCAAGGTCACCTTTCCATTCTCATCGGTCACGAACTCCTCTGGCTTCGCCTCCACCGCTGTTCCTGGCCGCACAAAGTAGGACGAGCTCACTTTGGCCCCTGGAATAGGTCGAGACGTCTCTCCGTCTAACACTGTGAAAATAAGGGGCTTAACCGGAATGGCCGCCGCCATTACCTTTTGGGCTACCGCGATAGGGTCAGGATTTTGGGCACGCGTCAGGCTAGCTCCGACCGTACAGGCAACCATGGTAATGGCAACCGTCAGCCGGTTTGAAATTCGCAGCAATCCTCTCATAGTCACCTCATCAGCTTTCTTGCAACCTCACTCATCGCACAATTCGAACACCGGTGCCACACATGAGTTGCAGATTTTGGCGGCCTAAAGCGTTTCGATATGATGGTTGAAACGTTTACAGGCCAGCCTCGCGCAGGCAAGCGAAAAGGAACCCCCTTATCCGTCGCTGCTTACAATGAGGTGAATTGGGACCGGATGGTCTGCGTGGGTTATATCCTAAGCTGATGATCCAAGATCAAAGGCATCGGTAACCTTATCGGCAGGTCCTGAGCAGGCAATCAAGCTACTGGTAAACAATTTTGAAAAAGGCCTGAGGAGCTTTCGTTGTATTGAAAAGATAACTGCAGTCTGGTCCCAGATGGTTCGTGAAAGCTGGAGTCCAGTTTGCCATGTCGGGGCTGGTATTGATTGTGACGGTCTGATTGGGCTTCCCAAACATCCTAAGCTCCACCCCGTTGTTCGGAAAGGAAACCAGGGTGTGATACCAAGTCACAATGCCTTCACAGGCGCCAATGTCACTTCGGCTGGCAATGGGACGCGTCACGCCTCGCTGGTCTATGGGCGGAAAAAGCGTGGGACTCCCCGCATCCAATGCAGGACTGCAATCGGTCAAAGCTGTGGTCAGCGTTGCCCCACCATTGTCCTGTAATGGCCCGAGCAGCGGGTCAATATCGTTCAAGCTGCCGGTATTGGTGAAATTGCAACTCGAGTCTGAGCTGAGGTTATACCCGCCATCCGTAAGCACCCCAAAGCAA
>JAQGOV010000143.1 GCA_028293425.1 Verrucomicrobiales bacterium | reverse complement strand
GATCGAGAATGCGGTAGTTGCTGCCGTCGATCACGATTGAACCGTTCTCCCCGTAGAAAGTGATGCCGAACATGGAATTCTCAAAACCCTGGCGGTGCCAGCTTCGGCCTTCCCAATCCAGTGATTTGTCTCCGAAGTCGTAGGTGACCACATGGGTGTCTGGAGTTTCCTGATCGTCGTCATAGCGGTATTTACCACCGCCGGAGGTCACACGAATCGGATAGTCCACGCCCAGGCCCCAGCGGCAGATATCGAGCGAGTGAATGCCGTTATTTCCCAGTTCGCCAGTGCCCCAGTGCCAAAACCAGTGCCAATTATAATGGATGAGGTTGTCGTGGTATTCACGCTGCGGCGCGGGCCCTTGCCAAAGGGTGTAATCGAGCCAGGCAGGCACGGGCGCTACTTTTCCATGCCCAATGCTTGGTCGGCTGTTGTTATACCAGCAACGCGAGAAATGCACGGGACCAATCGCGCAACTGCGCAACTTTTCAATTGCTTCCTGCACCCCCGGCATGCTGCGGCGCTGCGTGCCGAGTTGCACCACCCGGTTATATTTGCGAGCTGCCTGAATCATCCACTCGCCTTCCTGGGGATTGTGGCTGGCCGGTTTTTCCACATAGACATGCTTTCCTGCGGAGCAGGCGAGGATAGTGGCCGGGGCGTGCCAATGATCCGGTGCGGCGACCACCAGCGCATCCACGGATTTATCCTCCAGCGCCTTCCGGAAATCTTTACCCCCCTTTGCTTCCCGCTTCTGCAGGCCATTTACGAGCTTAAGTCCTTTAGCGATCGCATTATCGTCCACGTCGCAAATGTAAGCGATCTCCACATCAGGCTGCCCAAGGAATCCCTTGGCGAGCTCCAGCCCGCGCCCATTCGTGCCCATGATTGCGAGAACAATTTTGTTGGACGGAGCTGAACGCAGGCGTTGCGGAAGCGCGACGGCCGCTGCCGCGCCGAGCGCGGTGGTTTTCAGAAAATAGCGTCTATTCATAGGCATGTGAAAGATTTGTTCCTGTTTTCGGGTTGGCCAATCATGGCAGGAATCAGTGCCTGGGAGCAAGCAGGGAAGCGCCATTGTCCATCCTTTAGAAAGGTTCATTGGTGACCCCGAATTTCCCTTGCAGGGAGTTCTTGATTCCTTCCGACTAAACGCGGTAAATGCGAGCGTGGCAATGAACTGGAGCAATCTCCTTTTGCTGGTGTGGCTCGTCCTTCCGGTCTGGACTCTGGCGGGCGCGGAAGCTCAATATGAGCCCTCGGCAACCACTCCGCCTTCCGTGGAACGCGAGTTCCGCGGCGCATGGGTTGCAACCGTCCAGAACATCGACTGGCCATCCAAGGTTGGCTTGCCTGTCGAACAGCAAAAGGCTGAGATGCTCGCCATCCTGGACAAAGCCGTTCAACTCAAGCTCAACGCCATCCTTTTTCAGGTCAGGCCAGCCGGCGATGCCCTGTATGCTTCAAAGCTCGAACCCTGGTCTGAGTATCTGACTGGCCAGATGGGATTGGCCCCCAGCCCTTTCTACGATCCGCTTGAGTTCGTGATCGACCAAGCCCACAAGCGCGGATTGGAACTCCACGCCTGGTTTAACCCGTTCCGCGCACGTCATGCTTCTGCGAAATCTTCCATAGCCACAAATCACTTTTCCAGGACTCATCCCGGGCTGGTCCGCACCTATGGAAAGGAATTGTGGATGGATCCCGGCGAGCGCGGTGTTCAGGAACATTCGTTGAAAGTGATTCTCGATGTGGTAAAGCGGTACGATATCGATGGCGTTCATCTCGACGATTATTTTTATCCTTACCCCGAAAAGCTGGCCTCAGGAAAGGAGCGTGAATTCACTGACGCCGCCTCCTACAAGAAATACACGGATGCTGGCGGGAAGCTGGGCAGGGGCGATTGGCGCCGGGCCAATATCAATGGCTTCGTGGAGAAACTTTATTCGAGCATCAAGGCGGAGAAAAAATACGTGAAGTTTGGGATCAGTCCTTTCGGCATCTGGCGTCCGGGCTTCCCGCCGCAGATCAAAGGCTTCGATGCTTACGATCAAATTTACGCCGATTCCTTGAAGTGGTTGGTTGAAGGCTGGCTGGATTACCTCACCCCGCAGCTTTACTGGTCCATCAACCCCGTGGAACAAAGCTATCCCGTGCTGTTGAAATGGTGGGCTGAACAAAATACCCAGAAGCGTCATCTTTGGCCGGGAGATGCCGTGAGCCGAATAGGACCGAAACGCCCCGCCGAGGAAATCATCAATCAGATCAAGCTCACCCGAAAACAAGTCGGTGCCACTGGTACCACACTCTGGAATTTCAGCACGCTTTTGCAGAACAAAGGAGGCATTTGTGATCTGCTGCAAAAGGACGTCTTTGCCAAACAGGCTTTGATTCCACGCAGCCCCTGGCTGGGCTCCACCGCGCCAGGCTCGCCCATGGTGCAGGCGCGCGCCGGAACAGGTGGTGCACGGTTTTCCTGGCAGGCGGCCCCCGAGGAAAAAATCTCACTCTGGGTCTTTCAGCAGAAGGTCAGAAATGTTTGGACCACCGAGATCTTTCCGGGAGCGAAAACGGATTTGGCCCTGGGCCATTCTCCCGAAGCTATCGCTTTGAGTGCCGTGGATCGATTCGGCAATATCTCCAAGGCCATGGTCTTGCAACGAGGTATCACCTCCCCGTAAATCAGGAAGGAACCAAGCAAATGAACAAAACCAATTCTCATCGTCCGAAACAGCTTTCCCGGCGCGACATGCTGCGGGGCTTAAGCGCCGGCTCATTGCTTGGGTTAGGATTGTGGCCGGGCTGCGCCTCCGTGTCAGCCGAGGGGAAGACTGCCGCAACGAAGCCTTTTCAATTTATCGAAGTAAACGATACGCATTACATGAGTCCAGAGTGCGGGGAATGGCTTCAAAAAGTGGTCAAGAAAATGACCACGCACAACAAAGCCGAATTCTGTCTGCACCTGGGGGACATCACGGATAATGCGGAACGTGAACACTTCGCAGCCGTGCGGGATATTTTTAAAAATTTGCAGCTGCCATTCTACTGCCAAATCGGGAACCATGATTACGCGGCTCAAAAAGACCGCAAATCTTACGAGGAAATTTTTCCCAAGCGGCTCAATTATTGGTTCGAGCACCGTGGCTGGCAATTTCTGGGGCTGGATACCACACAAGGGACCGATTATCAGAACACCGTCATTGGCGACGCGACTCTGGGCTGGGTGGATGATTCCCTGCCTAAACTCGAAAAAGCAAAGCCAACCGTCCTTTTCACCCATTTTCCATTGGGTGAAGGTGTCACCTATCGTCCAGCTAATGCGGACGCGCTGCTGAATCGTTTCCGGGATTTCAACCTCCAGGCCGCATTCTCGGGACATTTCCACGGTTACACCGAGCGCACGCTCTTAAAAGCAATTCTCACCACCAATAAATGCTGCGCACTCAAGAGAGGTAATCACGACAATACCAAGGAAAAGGGTTATTTCCTGTGCACTGCGAGCGACAGTGGCGTTAAGCGTGAGTTCGTCGAAGTAAGCTAAACATCCGCTTTTCACAACTTTTCTGCTGTTCTTCCCTTGTTCTTCCGCGCTTACGTGGTAGTTTTGCCGCCTTTGTGAATATCGGAACAGAGATCCAAAAAAGGCGGACTTTCGCCATCATTTCGCATCCGGACGCGGGTAAAACCACGTTGACGGAGAAGCTCCTCCTATACGGTGGAGCTGTGCAATTGGCGGGGTCAGTCACCGCCCGAAAGAACCAGCGCGCCTCGACCTCTGACTGGATGGAACTGGAACGTAAACGTGGTATTTCCGTCAGTTCCACTGTGCTGCAGTTCGACTACAACGGCTATCGAATCAACTTGCTGGACACCCCCGGTCACAAAGATTTCTCCGAGGACACTTACCGCGTTTTAACAGCCGTCGATTCCGTCATCATGGTGATCGATGCCGGTAAAGGTATTGAAACGCAAACGCGCAAATTGTTTGAAGTCTGCCGTCAGCGGGGCGTTCCCATTTTCACCTTCATGAACAAGTGTGATCGTCCCACGCGCGAACCGCTCGCACTTTTGGACGAACTGGAGAAAGTCCTGGGCATTGGTGCGTTTCCCGTGAACTGGCCGATTGGCAACGGCCCGGATTTTAAAGGTGTGTTCGACCGGCGAGCCAAGCAGGTGCATCTGTTTGAGAGAACCGTGGGAGGCAAGTTCCGCGCGCCTGTATCCACGGGTGATTTTTCCGATTCTTTTATTCGCGAAAGAGTGGATGAGGCCACCTATCACAAAGTCGCCGAAGAATTGGGGATGCTTGATTCGGCTGGTGAAAGCTTCGACGAAGAAAAGGTTTTGGCCGGAAAGGTGACCCCTGTCTTCTTCGGCAGCGGTGTAAACAATTTCGGCGTGCATCTGCTGCTGGATGGATTTTTGAAACATTCGCCCCCCCCGAGGCCTCACCATGCGAATGGCACGGTTATTCCGCCTGAGCAGGATGCTTTCAGCGGTTTCATTTTCAAAATCCAGGCAAACATGGATCCCAAGCATCGGGACCGCATTGCTTTCATGCGAGTGTGCTCAGGCAGATTTGAGCGCGACATGATGGTAACTCATTCACGCTCCGCCAAGAAGGTGCGCCTTTCCAGCTCTCACAAACTCTTCGCGAATGAACGCGAAACCGTGGATGAAGCTTTTCCAGGTGACATTATAGGGCTTGTAGGGCATGCCGAGTTTGGCATCGGCGATACGCTGACGACTGATGCCAGCATCGTTTATAAGGAGATCCCGCGCTTCACACCCGAAACTTTCTCCTACATCCACAATCCGAACACGGCCAAGTACAAGCAATTTCGCCAGGGGCTGGACCAATTGCTGCAGGAAGGTGTTATCCAGGTGCTGCATCTGAAGGACACGGCTTCCAAAATTCCGTTGCTGGCTGCGGTTGGGCCACTCCAGTTTGAGGTGGTGCAATACAGGTTGGAGAGTGAGTATGGCGCCCCATCTCGTTTGGAACAGGCTCCGTGGACCGTGGTGCGCTGGCTGCCAGGGTTGAAAGAGCCCGACCTTGATGCCCTTTCATTACCTACCGGATCACGCCTGGCCTTCGATATCAAGGAGAACGCTGTCATTCTGTTCCCGAATGAGTGGTCGGCCAACTACTTCGCGCAAACCAATCCAAAAATTTCCATGGCCAGTTTGCCGGTGGAGGACTGATTTTTATGCCCTCGCGCCGTTTCATCATTGTGGGCGGCGGCGCGGCTGGTTTTTTCGCGGCGGTGACCTGCGCGGAAGCAGCGGGATCCAGTGGGCAAGTAGTCCTCCTGGAGAAAACCTCTCACTTTCTGAGCAAGGTGCGCATTTCCGGCGGCGGCCGGTGCAATGTCACCCATTCCTGCTTCGACGCACGGGAACTGACCAAACGCTACCCGCGTGGCGAGAAAGCTTTGATCTCACCCTTTCTTCAATTCCAGGCTTCCGACACGGTTGCATGGTTTGCGGAGCGCGGCGTGGAACTGAAGACTGAGGAGGATGGTCGCATGTTTCCCGTTACCGATTCATCTCAAACGATCATCGACTGCCTGACCCGCGAAGCAAAGGAGGCCAAGGTCCAACTCCTCGCAAATCGAGGCGTGGACAAGGTTCAGCGCAGGGAGACCGGCTTCGTGCTCACATTGAGCAACGGCGAGGAAATGACCTGCGAGCGGCTTCTGTTGGCAACGGGTGGTTGCCGCTCTGAATCCGCCGGAGCCTTGGCTGTGTCTTTAGGCCATACCATTGCGCCTCCGGTACCCTCACTATTTACGTTCCACATCGAATGCCCATGGCTAAAGGAAATCCCGGGAGTGTCGGTGGAGCAGGCTGAAGTTGGCGTCTCAGGCACGGTTTTAAAGGAGCGCGGTCCCGTGCTGGTAACGCATTGGGGGCTCAGCGGTCCCGCCATCCTGCGGCTCTCCGCCTGGGGAGCTCGCGAGTTGCACCAGTTGAACTATCGCTTTCCGCTGGTGGTGAACTGGCTGCCGGGCCTCCACCCGGATCAACTCCAAACCCAGCTCCAGGCGCATCGCTCCAACAACCAGGCGAAATACATGGTCAACGTCCCTTTTGGCCATATTCCGTCCCGGTTATGGCACAAACTCGTCCTGGCCAGTGGATTCAGACCGGACGCTCGTTGGTCATCGCTCTCGAAGGCAGGCTTAAACGGTTTGATGCAGCAACTCACGCGAACCGAATTTGCGGTAACAGGCAAAAGCCTCAACAAGGACGAATTCGTTACCTGTGGCGGTGTCTCTTTGAAAGAGGTAAATTTCAAAACAATGGAAAGCCGTGTCTGCCCGGGCCTGTTCTTTGCAGGGGAACTGCTCGATATTGATGGCATTACCGGTGGGTTCAACTTTCAGGCGGCATGGACCACCGGCTGGATTGCAGGTCACGCAATGGTCATGGACTCTGATCCGGTCACCGGATTTGTCACGGCAGCGAAAGTGAAGTAATAACGATGTCAACGATCCTCATAGCTACAGATTTAGAAGTGCGTCACAACGATAATGTTGTTCTGGACAAAGCCACCTTGGCCATTGATGAACGGAGCCGCATTGGAATGGTCGGCCGAAATGGTTCCGGCAAATCCACCTTTCTTAAAATCCTGGCCGGCCAGATTACCCCGAACGCAGGGACGGTGACCCGGAGGCGGGAACTTGTAGTCGGTTATTTGCCGCAGGATTTCACGCTCGATGAAACCCTCAACGTGGAGCAAAATATCCGCGATGGTGCACGGCACATCGTGGATTTAATCCACCAATTTGAATCGCTCCCTGCGGAATCTAACAAGCACGAGGAAATTGAGGAACAGATTCAGCGTCTCGATGGATGGAACATGGATAACCGCATCGCTACGGCCATGAGTCATCTTAACTGTCCTGAGGGTGATCGGTCGATTCTCAATCTATCCGGTGGGGAAAAGCGGCGGGTGGCCTTGTGCAGGGCATTGATTTCCCGACCGGATCTCCTCATCCTCGACGAACCCACCAACCATTTGGATACCGAATCGATCGAATGGCTTGGCGAGTTCCTTCAGGGTTACCCTGCTGCATTTCTCCTGGTGACGCATGACCGTTATTTCCTGGATCGCATTACCAACACGATTGTCGAATTGGCGAACGGAAAGTTTTATTCCTGTGAAGGCAACTACACCGATTACCTGATTGCCAAGGCAGAGCGCGAAGCGGCTGGAGAAGTAATCGAGCACAAGCGACAGATGTTTCTGCGCCGAGAGATCGACTGGGTGCGTCGAGGCCCGCAGGCGCGGACCACCAAATCCAAAAGCCGCCTGGATCGCTATTACGAAGTCGCTGGGCAAACGCCGACCGAATCTCTCAGCGACGTCGAGCTTGTTATTCCGCCTCCCCCACCTTTGGGCAATCGGGTGTTGGAGCTTGAAAGTGTGGGTATGGAGTTGGGGGGGCGCTGGCTTTTCTCCAGTTTAGACCTCAACTTCGCGGCCGGCCAGCGGATCGGTATCACTGGGCGCAACGGCTTGGGCAAGACGACCCTTCTCAAAATTATCATGGGCCTAATGCCGCCCACGAGTGGGGTCGTAAAGATCGGCCAGCTCACCAAGTTCAACTATGTTGATCAAGGTCGTCTCCAGCTCAACGAGAACAAAACAGTTCTGGATGAACTCAGCGATGGAAGCGAGTTCGTTATTTTTGGCGATCAGAAATTATCTCTTCGTGCCTATTTGAAACGGTTTCTCTTCACGGATGATCGCATCACAACCCAGGTAAAATATTTGAGCGGCGGCGAACGTAGTCGTTTGCTCCTGGCGCGAATTCTTAAAAATGGCGGCAATTTTCTCATCCTTGACGAGCCAACCAATGATTTGGACCTGCCCACGCTTCGTATTCTGGAGGAGGCCCTTATAGCCTTTGGTGGTGTGGTCCTGGTCGTGAGCCATGATCGTTACTTCCTGAATCGGGTGTGCACCGGCATCCTCGCCTTTGAAGGGGAGGGCAGGGTCATATACAGCGTGGGGGATTATGATTATTACCGCGAGAAGATTGCCCGTTCTGCCCAGGACGCCCAATCCAGTGCTGCCACTGGGGCCGGCTCGAAGAAACGGGGTGAAACCCAACAGCAAGCCGCGGAGCGTTCTCGCAAGCTCAGTTTCAAGGAACAGAAAGAACTCGAAGCAATGGAAGCCACCATCCTTGCCGCCGAAGAGAGCGTCGGCCGCATCGAAAACCTGTTCGCGGAGCCTGATTTTCACCGTAAACATGGTCCGCAGGTCAATAACTTGAACGCCGAGTTAATTGCCGAAAAACAGAAATTGGCCCGTCTCTACAAACGGTGGGAGGAATTGGAAGCGATTCGCGCGGCTTCCGAGGCAAAACCGTAGATCCAGCATTGATCTCCGCGTCGTTCCATTGTTATCAATGGATCCGTGGGCAGCAACAACTTGAAACATCGATGGAAGTTCTTCCGCGCGGGCGGGCTCGACCAGGTCATGCTGCGGAATGGCGCAGACCTCGGGCATCTTGGTCAGTTGGACCAAAAGCTTTGGGTGGCGTTGAGCTGTCCCACGCGAGGCCTTGAGTTCGACAGCAAGACACTTGACCTGATTGATACGGATAAGGATGGACGCGTCCGGGTGGGCGAATTGGTGGCTGCGGTAAATTGGACGATTCAGAACCTCAAAAATCCTGACGACTTGATGAAGGGGGAAAAAGCACTTCCCCTGGCAGCCATCAATGAGAAATCAGAATCGGGCGCAGTCCTGCTCGCGGGTGCCCGGCGCATCCTGTCCAATCTGGGCAAACCGGATGCCACTAGCATTTCTGCGGACGACCTGGCTGACACAAAGGCGATCTTCATTCAAACGAAGTTCAACGGGGATGGCATTGTCCCGGCTGACGCCACCTCGGACCCGGAGCTTCTTAAGGTCATGGAAGACATCATGGCTTGCCTTGGATCCGAGATGGATCGCAGCAGCAAGCCGGGGATAAATCTGCCCAAACTCGAGCTCTTCTTTACCCAGGCCCAAGCTTTGGCGGATTGGGCGAATGCTGGTGAGAACAACCCTGAGATCATGATCGCGGGCAAAGCGACTGCCTCCGTCGCTGCCGCCGTTCGGGCCGTCAGGGTAAAAGTAGACGACTACTTCGCCCGCTGCCGGTTCGCTGCGTTTGACTCTCGAGCAACCGCGCCTTTGAACCGCGCCGAAACCGAGTTTGCCGCGATGGCTGTGAAAGACCTCAGCCTGCAATCGGTTGACATTGCAAAATTTCCTCTTGCCAGGGTTGAACCCGGCGAGCCTCTCCCGCTGGACGAAGGTGTTAATCCCGCCTGGGCCGGGCACCTGGCGCAATTGGCTGTGGATGCGGTAGAGGTTCTGTTCGGTGGAAAACGAGAGAGTCTCACCGAGGATGAGTGGACCGCTATTTTGCAAAAGTTGGTGGTTTACGAAAACTGGAGTAGCGCCAAACCCGTCACGGCCCTGGAAAAACTCGGGTTGGAACGCGTTCGCGAAATCCTGAATAGCGGTGCTAAGGAAAAGCTCACCGTGCTGATTCAGCAAGATTTGGCACTGGAGGTTGAAAATGCCCAAATTATCGCAGTCGAAACACTCGTTCGATATTACCGTGATCTGAAGCGATTGGTTCACAATTATGTGAACTTTTCGGATTTCTACGATCCCCATCTTCCGGCGATGTTCCAGATCGGCAGACTTTACATCGATGCGCGCGCCTGTGATCTCTGCTTTCACATTGACGACCTGAACAAGCACGCGACGCTGGCCACTCCTAGCAAAATTTATCTCGCCTACTGTGATATTTTTCGACCTTCCACAAAGGAAAAACGAACAATCTGCGCTGCGTTTACCGCTGGCTTTGCCGAGACACTCTGGGTGGGCCGTAATGGTATCTTCTACGATCGCCAAGGGAACGATTGGGATGCTGTGATAGTTAAGGTGGTCGAGAATCCGATTAGCCTGAAGGAAGCGTTCTGGATGCCATGGAAGAAGCTCGCCACGGTCATCAGCGAACAATTCAAGAAGCTGCTGGCCTCAAGAGAAGCCGCTGTCATTGCAGCCGCTTCCAAAAGTGTGGAAGAGATGACCAAGCAGGCCGAATCCGGCAAACCGGTTCCACCTCCGCTGCCGAAATTTGATGGAGCCGCGATCGCCTCTTCTGTGGCCGCGATCGGTATTGCAGTAGGCCTGCTCAGCCAGGCCGCGGCTAAACTTTTTGACGCCAGTCGCACGATCGAAGTGTGGCAGGCAGTAGCCGGAGTGGCCGGTGTGATTCTGGCTGTGTCCGGGCCATCAGTGATTCTGGCCTATTTCAAAATGCGTGGCCGGGACCTTGCTCCTATCCTGAACGCTTGCGGGTGGGCTGTGAACAGCAGGATTCGTATGACCCTGAGGCTCGGCCGAGTCCTTACACAGGAAGCCAAAATCCCCACTGGATCTGAGCGTCAGCTTACAGACCCCTATGCGGAAGACAACCGCCTGCGCAATTGGTTCATCGCCCTCCTCATCGCTTGCGGGCTCATTTATGGCCTGTGGAAATTCGAACTGCTCGATGAATATCTACCGAAGAAACTGAAACACTTCACACCTCCAGTTGAAACGAAATCAAGGGAAACCCTAACCGTAGTCCTCCCCGCCGGAACCCCTGTAACCAACGCACCCGCCGCCAAGTAGAACAATGTAGCAGCGGAATAATTCACTCTCACGCTTTACGCTTCATCCATTCACGTGCTCTTACTTCTTCTGCGCTTCCTGCAGCTCTTCCAAACTCCTTTGGAGCGCTTGCGCCAAGTCCACCACGGAAGCCTGCGCCGCTTTCCGTTTTTCGCGGGGCAGCTCTTTACCTCCAGCCGCAATCTTCTTGCGGATGATCGCCATCAGATCTTCTTTGTACTCGTCCCGATATTTCTGCGGTTCCCAATCTCGGTGCATTGTGCGAATGAGATCAATCGCCATCTCCAACTCTTCCCTCGGCACAGCCGTCGGCCCCGGTAAATTGAGATCCGCGACACTCGCCACCTCATTACTGAAGTGCATCAGCTCCAAGACCAACACATCGTCCTTGGGTTTCACTGCTGCCAGGTATTCACGCGTCTTTAGCACCACCTTCGCAATTCCCGCCTGGCCTGTTTGTTTCAGCGCCTCGCGTAAAAGGGCATATGCTTTTGCCCCGCCCTTTTCCGGAGCCAGGTAATACGGCTCGTCGAAGTAGATGAAATCGATCTGGCACAAATCGACAAACTCACGAATATCCACCACTTGGGTAGATTTGGCTTTGGCGCGCTCG
>JAQGOV010000710.1 GCA_028293425.1 Verrucomicrobiales bacterium | reverse complement strand
CGTGGCCAAGATGCTCCAGATCCCCATTTTCCATGTGAACGGCGAAGACCCGGAAGCCGTGGCGACGGTCATCAACCTGGCCATGGATTTCCGCAAGGAATTCAAGCGCGACGTCGTCATCGACATGTACGGCTACCGCCGCCGCGGCCATAACGAGGGCGACGAGCCCAGCTTCACCCAGCCGCAGCTCTACAATACCATCGCGCGGCGCAAGCCGGTACGCGAGGGTTACCTGGAGCATCTGCTCAAGCTGGGCGGCGTCACGCGCGAGGAGGCGGATCGCATCTCCGCCAAGCGCACGGAACAGCTCGAAGAGGAATTGTCGGTCGCGCGCCGCAAGGAATTCACGCGCACCCAGGAAGGCCCCAGCCGCGTCTGGAAAGGCTATGTGGGCGGCCCCGAAAGCGGGGTCAAAGACGTAGATACCGGTATCCCGGCCAAGCGTCTCGGCGAATTGATGGACAAGCTCAACAAGCTGCCCTCCGGCTTCCATCCCCATCCCAAGGTGGAGAAGATCCTGGAACTGCGCCGCCAGATGGGGCAGGGCGAGAAGCCCCTAGATTGGGCGAGCGCGGAGGCACTCGCATTCGCGAGCCTCACCATGGACGGCTTCCGCATCCGCATGAGCGGCCAGGATTGCCAGCGCGGCACCTTCAGCCATCGCCATGCCGTCCTGCACGATATCGTGGACGGCTCGACCTATATGCCCCTGCAGCACCTGGCCGAGAACCAGAGCCCGGTGGAAATCCATAATAGCCCGCTCACGGAAAACGGCGTGCTCGGCTTCGAATACGGCTACAGCCTGGATACGCCCAAGGGCATAGTCATCTGGGAGGCCCAGTTCGGCGACTTCGTGAACGTCGCGCAGCCCATTATCGATCAATTCATCGTCAGCGCGGAAGACAAATGGAAGCGCCTCTCCGGATTGGTCATGCTCCTGCCGCATGGCTTCGAGGGCATGGGCCCGGAGCATTCCAGCGCGCGCCTGGAACGCTTCCTGGCGCAGGCCGCGGAAGACAATATCCAGGTGGTCAACGCTTCCACCCCCGCGCAATATTTCCATCTCCTGCGCCGCCAGGTCCTGCGCCAATGGCGCAAGCCCCTCATCGTGATGACGCCCAAGAGCCTGCTGCGCCTGCCGCGCGCGGTCTCGCCCATCGAGGACCTCGCCACCGGCGGCTTCCAGCGCATCCTGGGCGATACCACGGTACGTCCCGACCAGGTCAAGCAGATCCTCATGTGCAGCGGCAAGATCTATTACGATCTCGACGAGGAACGCGAGAAGCATGCGCGCACCGATATCGCCATCCTGCGTATCGAGCAGCTCTACCCGCTGTATCCTCAATACCTGACGAAGGCGCTGGCACCCTATGCGGAAGGCACGCCCGTGACCTGGGTCCAGGAGGAGCCGGAGAACATGGGTGCCTGGCGCTACCTGCTCGTGCGCTTCGGCGAAAGCCTGCTGGGACGGCATCCCTTCCGCGGCATCCATCGCGCGGCCTCCTCGAGCCCGGCCACGGGATCGGCGAGCAGCCACAAGCTGGAACAGAAGCAGATCCTGGCGAAGGCCTTCGGCGAACGTACCTCCGAGGTTACGGCCAAGGTCCTGAAGCACTCTCAGGTGGACGGTTGAACCAGGGTTCCCGCTAAAACCTATCCCCTTCTTCGGTTTGCTTTATTTAGATTTCAAACGACCCTGATAGGAGCTGGCCCATGGCTGTCGAACTGGTAGTGCCCAAGGTGGGCGAATCGATCACCGAAGTGCAGATAGTGCAGTGGCTCGTGGCCGAGGGCGACCGCGTGGAGCGGGACAGCAACCTCGCCGTCATCGAAACCGACAAGGCCACGGTGGAGCTTCCCGCGCCAGTGGCCGGGACCTTGACCAAGATTCTGGTGGGGCCGGGCAAGGTCGCCAAGGTGGGCGATGTGATCGGATATATCGAGGAAGGCGTAGCCGAAGCGGCGAAGAACGCGGCCGGAGCCGCGAAGAAACCTGCCGCTGAAGCCAAGGCGGAAAAGCCTTCTGATAAGCCTTCGGAAAAACCCGCGGAAAAAAGCGCAGCGAGCCAACCCGCAGCCAAATCCGCCGCCCAGCCCGCTCAGGAGAGCAAGGCCGCTCCGGGTCCCGTCATGCCCGCCGCAGCCCGTATCCTCGCCGAGCAAGGCCTCGCGGCAGCCGATGTGAAGGCCACCGGCCCCGGCAACCGCCTGCTCAAGGAAGACGTGCAGCGCCATGTGGAAGCCAAGGCGCAGGCGCCCCTGACCGCCGCACCGCCTGCAGCCGCGGGCGATCGCTCCGAGGAGACCGTGCCCATGAGCATGCTCCGCAAGAAGGTGGCCGAACGCCTGGTCTCGGCCCATCAGAACGCGGCCCTGCTCACCACCTTCAATGAAATCGACATGACCGCGGCGATGGATTTGCGCAAGCGGCATCAGGACAACTTCGTCAAGAAATACGGCACCAAGCTCGGCTTCATGTCCTTCTTCGTGAAGGCGGCGGTGGACGCGCTCAAGCTCGTGCCCCAGATCAATGCCGAGATCCGCGGCGAGAGCATAGTCTATAAGCGCTATTACGATATCGGCGTGGCGGTGGGCGGCGGCAAGGGCCTGGTCGTCCCCATCATCCGCAATGCGGAGCGCCTGGGGTTCGCCCAGGTGGAATTGGCCATCGCCGACTTCGGCAAGCGCGCGCAGGCCAACAGCCTCAAGCTCG
>JAQGOV010000693.1 GCA_028293425.1 Verrucomicrobiales bacterium | reverse complement strand
CAACCTTCGCGGCAGTCTGGCCCAGCTCGTCGCCCAGGCCGCGCGTCGCGGTCCCGGCTTTCGTCATCGCCTCGGCCGACTTGTTCGCGCCGTCCTCGATCCCCTTGAAGAATGACGCGACTTGCGCGCTCGGCGCGTCCTTCGTCCAGGCGTCTTTCATCGCGGCGAAGTTTTCGTCGACCAGTTGGTCGAAATGCGCGCCGATCGCGTCGAGCGAATCGGTAAAGGAAACATTCATCCCCGGTATCAGGTTGATCAGATTTTCGAGTTGCTTCCCGGCCCATCCGATCGCCTTGACGAGAGCGCCGAAGACTTTCGACGACACCGTCGAGATGCCGTAGAACGCGGCTTGAAGGTATTGCGTGGAGTCGGCGACGGCCCCCAGCGCGGACCCCACCCACCCGAGGGACTTCGATACCCGAGGCCCCATCCCTTCGCCGCTCTTGGCCATGTCCACAAACTGATTCGCGGCGGCAGTCACATAGGGCGCAAGCTGGACCGCGAGTTGATTCCCGATGGCCCCGATCGTCGTATGGACCCGGTCAATGGCGTTATTCGCCTCGGCGGCTTTGGCGTAGTCGATATCGGACAACGCCACCCCGAGGCCCCGCGCCTCGGCTTCGAGGGCGTTGATTCCGTCGCGGCCGACTTTCAGGGTGCCGGCCAGCTTCGAGCCTTGCTCCCCGAAGATCGCGACGGCGGCGGCGGCGCGGGCGGCGGGATTCTCGATCCTGGCCAGCTTGTCGGCGATGGCTTTGGTCGCCTCGATCGGACCGGCTTTGGCCAGGGTTGCGGCGTCGAGGCCGAGGCGTTTGAGCGCGGCCCCGGCCGGTGTCGCGGCTTGCGCCGCCTGGCCCAGCGTCGAGTTGAGCTTGCCGAGGATCTCGGGCAACATCTCGACCGGACCGCCCGTCAGCTTGACCGCGTATTGGAACGCGGCCAGGTCGCCCCCGGAGGTTCCCAGCTTGTCGGCCAGCTCGCCCGTCGCGTCGACTGCGCCGAGGCCCGCGATCGTCATCGCTTTCAGGCCCGAGGTAACGGCGCTCACGGCACTGGTGCCCATACCGATAAACTGCCGTGACAGCCCGGCGATACTACGGTCCAGCTTCGCGGCCCCCACTCCGACGACGGCCATCACCGAACCGATCGAGGGCAACCCCTGCGCGGCCTTGCCCACGAACGCGGCCAGCGATCCCCCGGCCTTGCCGAGATTCTTCGTGAAATTCTCGACGTTCGCCCGGAGGCCGATATCAATGATCCCGACGGTTGCCATCGTCTCCCCCTATCGAGCGAGCCCCGGCCTCGCGTCAGCGGCGACGCGCGGCCAGGGATTGCATGATCGCGACTTGATCGGCCGCGCTTTGCTCGGCCCCCGGTGGCTTCGCGGCCGGGATGAAATCCTCGGGCTTACGCTTGGGTCCCGAGGACAGCAGATTGCAGAGCAGAGCCGACAGGATTCCGGTCTGTTGCCATCCGTCGGCGATCGGGAAATAGCGGTCGTAAACCATCCATTCCGTTAGCTCGCGACTCGGCGTCGAGTCGAGCAGCTCCCCGATCGACTTCCCCTGATGGGCGGCGAGTCGAAAGAGGAACAAGCGGTATGGATGGCTCAGGAGTTTTTTTCGATTTCCTCGCGGTCGGACTCGGTGATTCCCGAGAGGCTCGCGGCCAGGTTGAACACGCGCGACAGACCCGCTGCAGGCATGTCGGCGACGGCGTCGGCGTCGGCGTCGGCGAAGATCCGATTCCCCTCGGCATCACGCACCGAGAGCACGACCAGGCGGGCGCGGATCAACCCACGGGACCGCGAGTCGGCGACGTTGATTTCGTACTTATCGCGGTCGCGTCCGCTCATCTCGTGAACGTAGACGGTCTGCCCCCACTCCGGGACATAGACCTCTTGGCGCTTGGTTTCGCGAGCCTTCAAGATCAGATCGCGCATCGGGTGATTGGGCATCGGTCGTGTCCTCAGCTTCGAGGTTGCGTACGGGTTGCGAGCCTCGACGTCGAGGCTCGATCACTTCGAGGGAATGCAGGCCCCCGGCGACGTCGCCGAGGGCCTCGGGCGTGATCAGGTGCGCGGCGTCTGGACCGGGAAGTCGTTGAGCACAACGACCAGATCGAGCCCGAGGTTTCCATCAACCTCGACCCCGGTCGGCTTGGCGGACTTCACATAGCCGGGAAAGATCCAATGCGACTTGTCGGCCAGGACGGCGGCGTCGTTGAACGACAGTTGCCAGTTGACCTCGGCCCCGGTTTTGAGCAGGTCGAAGAGCTTGATATGTGTCACATCCTTGGGATCATAAAACCCCGTCATCGACAGCTCGCCACAGTCGGGAATCGTGGCCCGCGACTTCTTCGTTGCGGACGTCAACAGCGTGGAATCCGCCTGGCCGTTGACGATCTCGGGCGCGTCGATCGACACAATCTGATAGACCGGCGTGTAAGTGCCGGGCGTTGCCGACTCGTAAGCGATCAGCGTTCCATGTCCAGGAATAATCACCGTCGATTCTCCCCCCGGTAAGCCGGGTCAAAAGAGGTTGTCTTGATACTGGAAAACGGCGTCGAGGCGGTACGTCGATCGAGCCGAATCGGTACCCGAGGGCATCGGCTCGTCATCCTCGGGAACGTCCTCGACCCACGCGGCCGAGAACGTGAGGCCGAACACGTCGACCCACAGCGGCAGATTGACGACGGCCCGACGCGCGGCGTTGGCCAGCTCCTCGGCGTCGAGGCCCTTCGATCCGACGGCGAACATCGCGACCCGTGCCCGGCTCGATCCCCCTTCGCCACAG
>JAQGOV010000136.1 GCA_028293425.1 Verrucomicrobiales bacterium | reverse complement strand
GGCTATCCGGTGTTGCTGGGGGATTGGATCGAGCGGGACGGGCTGAAATGCCTGAAGGTCAAGTTGCGGGGCAATGACGCTGATTGGGATTATCAAAGGCTGCTCAGGGTAGGGGAGATCGCCCTGGCCAAAGGCGTCGAATGGTTGACCGCTGATTTCAACTGCACGGTCATGGACCCTGCTTACGTCACCAGCATGCTGGACCGGCTCAGGGACGAGCACCCGCGCTTGTATGGAATGATGCTATACGTGGAGCAACCTTTCCCGTACGAATTGCCCGAGCACCCGATTGATGTCCATAGCGTAGCAGCCCGCAAACCGCTGTTCCTGGACGAGAGCGCACATGATTGGCGGATGATTCAACTGGGTCGGGAACTTGGCTGGACCGGCGTCGCCTTGAAAACCTGCAAAACCCAAACCGGCGCCATTCTGAGCGCCTGCTGGGCCAAAGCCCATGGCATGACCTTGATGGTTCAAGACTTAACTAACCCGATGCTGGCGCAAATCCCCCATGTGCTTCTGGCGGCACACGTTGGAACAATTATGGGGGTGGAAACTAACGCGATGCAGTTTTACCCCAAAGCTTCTAAAACGGAGGCTGAGGTGCATCCCGGGCTGTATGAGCGGCGAAATGGATTTGTGGATTTAAAGTCCATTCGAGGCAATGGCTTTGGTTATCGGGTGGATGAGATCCAGCGGGATTTGCCACCGCGAGTTGCCTGAACCTGGTTGGATTGGGTTTGAATTATCCCCGGAAAGTGTATAATGGGTGCGATTAAGCACCACTTTAAGCTCGTGGAAGATTCTCGGGAACCATTTCGAGGGTTGGAGCATCAGAGCTTAGACACGAGAACTTGCGTATGAAGTATAGAGCACTGATTTTTGCAGTCATTTTAACCGGGATAATGGTGATCTCTGCCCCTGCCGCCACAAACCTGGTGCGGATACTTCACGACTCAAGTTCGGGCACAACAAAATATCTCTTCATACCATCCAACATTGTGATCCGAACGTCGGATACGATCCGGTGGACCAACACGACCACCACGGCTCATGACTCCACTCACAGCCCCGCCAGTGGCAGCCCTCTTTGGGCTAGTGGACCGTTCGCTCCCCCTACTACGTTTTCATTTACGTTCCCAAACGTGGGCTATTTTCCTTATCATTGTCTCACCCACCTGAGCCATCCGGAACAAAACGGACTCATCAGCGTAGTCTCGGTCAACGTGACGAATCCTCCCTCTAACGGCGGGGTTGCTGCCGACGCTCCTTTCACTATTTCCGCGCCCGCATCCACGAACGTGGCTTCCATTCAATTCTTCACTAACGGAATCAGCGCTGGTACCGATAATTCCAGTCCGTTCAGTCTGTCGCTCGGTGGTTTGCCTATTGGCAGCTACACGCTTTCCACCAAAGTGACGGATACCAGGGGGAACACCAACACCTTTGCCGGCCCCACCTTCATGGTAGAAAACATCACAATTTCGGAACTCGTCTCAACGAAATCGAGCGTCAGCTTCAATGTCCATGGAGCAGCGGCAGGCCAGCGGTGCATTATTTATGCTTCCAGCGACATAAGCAATCCGCTCGGCTGGGCGCCTGTGAGCACGAATACTTTCCCTCCCACCGATTGCGTCACCTGTCCGTTTGTTACTTTCCAAGACACCAACGTGACCGGCAATATCCGTAGATTCTTCAAAGCCCAGGTTGTCCCGTAGCTTGGCGCTTGTCAGATCGCTTCCGGATGTTTAACCCTGATGCCCAATGGCAACACAATCGCTCACGTTTCTCATCGCCACGCGCAACGCGCACAAGGTAGGAGAAATCCAATCGATCCTTGCTGGCCCTTACCGATTTCTCACTCTGAATGAATTTCCCGGAGCACCCAAAGTAGTGGAGGACGCCAATACCTTTGTCGGGAACGCGACCAAGAAGGCAGTTGAGCTGGCTCATTGGCTGTCGTCAGGCAAATCGGGCGCAACCAGTTTGCCCGATTATGTGCTGGCCGATGATTCCGGGTTGGAGGTTGACGCGCTGGGCGGCGCTCCGGGCGTTCACTCGGCCCGCTTCGCCGCATTGGATAATCCGGCCCACCAGGAGAACTCTCCGGACGGCGAGAACAACGCCAAGCTCATGCGTTTGCTCAAGGATGTTCCGTTGGAGAAGCGCACCGCACGGTTCAGATGCGTCATCGCACTCACACCACTGGCAGGTAACCAGGAGTCCAGTGCATCGCCCGTCTGCTACGCCGATGAAGCCGAGCTGCAGACGGAGGTTTTCGAGGGAGCCTGTGAGGGGCACCTCGCCCTCGCACCGAGCGGTCGCGGCGGCTTCGGCTATGACCCGCTGTTCGTTCCCCAGGGATACAACGTTTCGTTCGCCGAGCTGGGCGAGGATCTAAAGAACCGCCTGAGCCACCGCGCCCAGGCCCTGGCAAAGCTCCGAAGCAGCTTAAACAAACGACGTCAATCTTGAATCAAACGAGGCTGAAGCATAACTTACGGCAGCTTAGCCAGCTCTGTCTTCACCAGTTCCATTAGCGGCTTCACTGTCGCCGCGGAAAAGTCGAACTTGCAACCAGCCGCCGCGAACAGTTCCGGTAAAGGCCGTGAACCGCCTAGCGACAAAGCCTTCTGATAATCAGCGATCGCTTTCGCTTTATCTTTCTTGGAATTGGCCCAAACCTGCAAAGCGCCGAGCTGGGCGATGCCGTACTCCACGTAGTAGAACGGATAGAGGAAAATATGAAGTTGGCGATGCCAAAGGTTGGCGCGCACCATTTCGAACCCGCTCCAGTCGGTGTCGCCTCCGAAGCGCTTCATTAGGTCGAGCCAGGCTTGAGTTCTGGCTGCGCGGTTATGCCCGGGATGTGAATAAATCCAGTGCTGGAAAGCATCCACGGTTGCGATCCATGGAAAGATATCGATGATTCCTTCCAGGTGCTTGCGGCGGGCGCGGTTGGCATCTTCGGGAGAATAGAACTCTTCCAGAAATTCATTCCCGAGCAGTTCCATGCTCATGGAAGCGACTTCACAGAATTCGATGGGCGCTCCACGGTAGGCGTAAAGATCCTCGTGACGGGTCGCCAAGGCGTGAAAAGCATGCCCGGCTTCATGCAGCATGGTTTCGACGTCTCGTTGCAGGCCTACGGCATTCATGAAAATGAAAGGCAGCCGTGCTTCGCTGAGAGTGGATTGATACCCCCCCGGCGCTTTGCCCTTGCGATTGGCAAGGTCCAGCAGGTGACGCTCCTGCATGGTCTGAAAACCACTTGCCAGCGTGTGGTCCAGTCGATTGAAGATGCTCTGCGTCTTATCAATCATTTGATCGACCTGCTCGAAGGGTCTCAGCGCAGGACGGTTCAGGGGATCAACGGATAAGTCCCAGGGTCGCAAAGCCGGGACCTTGAGCAGTTCACGGCGGCGCGCCTGGAGTTGACGCAACATCGGCATCACTTCCTTTTCGATCGCATCGTGAAACTTGGTGCAATCTTCCGGGGTGTAATCAAAACGTCCCCGGGCACGGAAGGCATATTCCAGGTAATTCTTGAACCCGGCATTCTTCGCGATTTGCTCGCGCAGTTTTACCAGCTCGTCAAAAAAGTTCTCGAACTTTTCCGATTCCTGCAACCGGCGGTTCGCAGTCGCCTCCCAGGCTTCCTGCCGCAAGGGCCGGTCCGGCTCTTCCAGGTAAGGAGCCATCTGAGGCAGGGTTTTCTCCATCCCTTTGAATTGAACCGTGAGGCTTCCGCTCAACTCCTGGTATTGCTGACCCAGCTTGGCTTCCTCGGTTTCCAGGGGCACATTTTCAGGGCGGAAGAGTTCCACATGCACCTTCACATCCCGGTCAAACACCTGGTAACGAGGCTGTGGCAACTGAGTGCGCAAGGGATTGGCCAAATAGATCTGCTCCAGTTTGAACTGCCGTGGTTTCAAGTTGGGCTCAACATGCTCAATAAAGTGAAGGTAGGCCGCTTTCGCTTCCGCGTTTTCCGTGTGACACGTCATTGCGATATAGCGCCGAGAAGATTCCTCATCGAGAGCCGCGTTCATTTCGCTCCAGCCAACCAGCCATGCTTCCAGGTCCGAAACGGCCTTTGCTTCCCCGGCGCGTGCTTCGAGTCGATCGAAAAGCGGTTCGATTTGTTTCCAGTCCCCCAAATCAGTATTCGCCGGCACAAACTGCCGCGGCTTGTAAGCTTCCAACTGGCCGAAAGGTAATAAATCCATATACGGGTAAGAATGCTGTGATTTTTTTAAAAGGCAATGAGGAGAAACAGGGCCTCGAAATCGAGGATGGCTACGGTGAGCGGTTTTTGCTCCGCAGCGGGCGCGGCAGAGAGTGTCGCGAGCAAGAGGAATAAGGTAAGTATTTTATATTTCATGGGTGCAGGATGTAAGTGATTGCAAATAAAATTCATTCAGTCGGGTCAGCGGGGAGTTCAAGCTTGCGTTGGCCGGAGGCTATACGGGCCAGCATGAGCAGGTTCTGTTGAGCCTGCGGGGAGTTCGCAAGGTCCGCGCAGAGAGCGGCCGGTGCTACCACAATGCGTCCTGCCCCTTCCGGCAGCGCATAAAGTGGGTCAGGACTGTTTGGGGAAATCCCACGGCCCGCCGCTTGCAGGAGAATGATGCCTGCCCCCCTTGCGGCCTTTTTCTTCAAAGCCCGATTTAAACCGGCAGGGCGGTTTTTAGGTGACATCGGCGCAACAAGAATCAGAGTTACTTCGGCGGAGCTGATATCTTCTGCTTCCTTTAACTCGCTCGGCTTGAGAGTTGCGAGGGCAGGCCGGAATTGGCTTTCCGGATCGATGACGCCGATAGCCTCATTGCCGCCCATGCCCGTGAGGCCGCTCAGAATGTCACGAGGAAGAGCGCTCAAATTGGCAGTGCCCAATTTGCGATCGTGATTGAACCAAATGACTTGGAACCGGGTTTCTGCCGAAACCGGCGGTAGCTCGACGGTCACCAGTTTCAAGACAGTTTCACTTGCCGGCAGGTTCACGGTGCCGAGGGATTTCGCGCCGCCGACCGGGGCTGCGAGGCCGGAACTCAGCTGAAAAAGCTTATACTGCAACGCTACCTCGCTTGATGCTGTGGCGGTATTCCTAAACTGAAGCTCAATGCGTGTTTGGGCGCTGGCAAATACAGTTAAGGAACGCGCATCCCGCAAAAGCTCCACCTCGGCACTCGCGAGAGTGAAAACCGAAAAGACCCCCACGAGTGACGCTAAGGTTTTCGGGATAAACGCTCCCGCCCAATGCGCAATCATGCCAAAATATCGTCACATTGCACGGCTAATTGAAATCCCGCATCGGTCCGCTGCGCCAGATGCCGGTTAGAGGGCTCGCTATCCTTTATGTTCGCAGGCACCGAGGGCGAGCCTGCAAGGCGTTGGATCTGGTGACAGCATTTGGACTTTGAGTTTGAGCTGAGAGGCCAACCGTTTTTCGAAAATTATATGCACTAGGTATGCCGATATGCTGGCAGTCACAAGGATCCCCCAAAAGAGCACATGCGTATTGATTTTGGAGTAGGCAGTCCTAAAAACCATAAACCCAATATTCTGATGAAGCAGGTATAAAGGGTAAGTCAGAACGCCGGCCAACATCCAGCGAGTCCGGCCAAACCAGCCGGTGCGTCCTGAAGCAATCAACATCATAACAGCAAAAAGGATCGTGATGATCCCAGCAACGACGTAGCTGTTCATCGTAGTGTGGGCTTCAATTTCGACGCTCGGCAATTCACGGATAGATACAAACAACGCCAGCGCCCAGGAAACAACGACGATAAAGCCGCGGGCAAGCGACATCCCTTGGGAGAGAATGAGAAAAAAAGTGGCCCCTGCAACAAAGAACGGCGCGTAATCGGTTATGAGCAAGAACCGCAGCTTGCTGATGGGGTAAACCTCAAGCACAAGGGAGGCAGCGAGCCAAAAAATGAGGAATGTCTGGGCTTTATGAATTTTTCCGAGCAATAAAGCAATGGCCACAAGGGCATAGAATCGAATTTCGACAAACAATGACCAGTACACGCCATCGATCGAAGGCACCCCCACAAAGCCGCTGAGCATTGTCATGTTGGTCAGGTATTGACCAAATGACGCAGGAGAGTGGGACTCACCGATCGCAGTAATTGTCACAAAGGTGATGGTGCAACAAACCCAGAATGCCGGATAAAGCCGAATTATTCTCGAAATGATAAACTCACGCAAACTCCCACCGGTGGCAGTCATTAAGATGACGAATCCACTGATCATGAAAAAGAGTTGTACCCCCAGGTAACCATACTTGAACACGGAAGCAGCGCTCGGGTATGGCAGAACAGGCAAAACACCAGTCACATAGCTTCGGAACCCGTAGTGGAAAAACACCACCGCCAATGCAGCAATAAAGCGCAACAGATCGATCTCATTGATTCTAAACCTTGTCATGTTTGCTGCAGGGCTTGGGAAGCGACACCGGCGCGGCAACATCACCTTCTCAACCGTAGCGGATGGGTGATGTGGCATTCAGACCACATCTTTGGCTGCACAGCACTCGGCACCCATGGGCCATCTCAGCAATCAAGTTTGATTCAGCCGCCTTCGGCATGCAAGACAGGTAAAACCGTGGTTGAAAATAGCGCCTGACTCCGGCTGATGCTGAGATCAAGAGCAATCCTGTGTGGAACCGACCATTAGGCCTACGGAATCCTTAGCCGGTAAAAGACGCTGCCCTTGGCACGATCTATCGGGACAACCACACGGTTGGTGGTGCTGGAGTTGGGCACGTCCACCCAGTCGGTCCGAAGGCCGTTGGTCTGGATTTGCAGGCGCCCGCCAGCGACAGGCCAGGAGATTTCGAGGGTGTTGCCGGAACGTTGTGCCGAGAGCCGGACGGAGGCCAGTTTGTAAACGATGCCGCCCGTGCCGTTTGCGGAGGTGTTGGTGACGAGCGCGTAGAGTTCGCCGTCAGCGTCCTCCCCGAATCCGTGCACGGTCAGGCCGTTTGGCAGGATGGCCGAGCCGCCGAATTGAGGCAGAGGAAAGGCGTTGATGGTACCGGTCTGGAGGTTGGCGTAGAAGAGGCGGCCATCGGCGCGGACGGGGGCTGTTTTCAGCGCCAGGTCGCCAAAGATATATTTGCCGAACAACTCCGGGATGGCGGCGCCACGATAGACAAAACCGCCGGTGATAGAAATGCCGTCGTTGTGATCATATTCGAGCACCCCCTGGGGACCACTGATTGGATCGATGAGGCCGGCTGGAAATCCCGGACTGCGATTGCCGGGAGGGGCTCCGATCGTGCCAGCAGCGCCAGCGGGACCGTTGGTGCGGTTGAAGAGGAATTCGCCTTCTTTGATCGACCAGCCGTAATTACCGCCAAGAACGATGCGGTCAATCTCCTCGACGTTGTTCTGGCCGACGTCAGCCTGGATCAGTTCACCATTGGCGCGGTCAAAGGCGAAGCGATAAGGGTTCCGCAGGCCGTAAGCATAGATCTCAGGAACCTGGTTGGGCCCGTGAAATGGATTGCTCGCCGGGATGCGGTATTGCCCATTGGGGCTGATCGGATCGGCGCTGCCGGTGGTCAGGGATGGCTGTAGCGGGTCGAAGCGCAGCATTTTGCCAAGAGGTGTGCTGAGGTTCTGAGCGTTGCCGCCTGGCTCGATGTGGCTGGCCCCCACATCGTTGGCATCGCCGCCATCGCCCAGCGCGAGATACAAGTAACCATCAGGTCCAAACGCGATGGTGCCGCCGTTATGGTTGCCGGCGGTTTTGCCGAAGGAGATAATTTCGCGGCGCGAGGCAGCATCCACAACGCTGGCGTTGGTCGTGGAAATCTTCCATTCATTGACCACGTTCTTGTAGTTGTTCGTGGCGGTGGTGGGCACAGGATAGGTAGCAGATGTTCCTGTTGGTATCTGCTCACTATTGTATGTGTAGAGCGTACGATATCCAGGGCTGGCGGGGTTCGTGTAACCAGGATGAAAAGCCAGCCCGAGGAAGCCGCGTTCGTCATTCGCATTGGCGGGGTTGAGCGGTGGCTGCACTCGGCTTTGAATATCGAGCGCGGCGGTGGGGAGCAAGGTCCCGTTCTCGATGACTCGGAGCAATCCATTCTGCTCAACCACGAAAAGACGAGTGCGGTCGCCCGGCGGGCTGATGGCATAGTCGGGGGCGGCAAGGCCGGTGGCGATGGGCTGCAGGAAAATGGCAATGTTTCCGTTCGTGATGGCCGGCAGGTATCTGGCCATGGTGACGTGCACCGGTGCCGATGTCGCCTTCGCGCCCAGGTTGTCCGACGCCACAGCGGTCAGCGTGTGCAAACCAATTGCAAGGGTGGCGTTCACGCTGTACGGGCTGGTGGCGTCGTTGCCCAGGGATATCAACCCGTCGAAGAATTGCACGTTCGTGACGGTACCATCCGTGTCAACAGCGGAAGCCCGGATCGTGAGAGAGGCGGAACTGCTCAAGGTGGCGTTGTCGACAGGATTGGTGATAGTAACACTGGGCCGGGCGTTTCCGGCATCGACTGTCACATTCACGACGGCAGAAGTGGTGGAGAGACCCAGGTTGTCGCTGGCGACGGCGGTCAGGGTGTGACTGCCCGCGGCGAGGTTAGCCGTAATGGTGTAAGGTTGATTCCCTGTGCCGCCAAGAAAAGTAGCGCCGTCGAAGAATGATACGTTCGTGACACTGCCGTCAGAGTCTTGGGCGGCGGCGGTAATGGGAATCGAGCTAGGAGCCGCAAAGGATGCACCATCGGCCGGCGATGCTATCGCCACGGTGGGCGGGACATTCTCCCCCGCCGGTGTGGAGCGCATGTAAGAAAATCCACCGCTGGAGCCTCCCCAGGAAGTGAAGGTAACACTCAGGTAAATGTTCTCGGAAATGAGATGGACAACGGCGTTGACTCCCACGGTGCTGGGCGGTCCGGCGTGTTTGGTCTTCGCCCAGGTGTTCCAGTCCACATATTGAAGCGAGCCAAAATTAGCGAGTGTGCCGTCAGCCCATTCCGTGTCCTGAGGGCTGGAGAAATGGTTAAAAGTGGTTTCCGTGGCCGCGTTGTAGATCCCTTGTAAAGTGCCCCTCGTAATCCACACGAGTGGTGTGAGCCGATCCTGATTGGCGGCCTGAGTCGAGTCGGAACCGGCGTCATTCACAAAGGTGATGGTTGGGCCGGTCCAGGCGGTTGGAGCGGCAGCGAGGCCGCTCAGCGGGGCAGACAACAAAGCAAGGCAAAGAACGATGAAGCTGAAAATTGTGTACGGTTTCATTTTGCGTAATCCATTTTAATTACCGACGCATTCGCAATCGCGCGATTAATTCCTGGTTATAGGAGGGACAACCACCGGATTTGGTTCCCGAAACTTTCTTTATTAATCTCCGCTTTGGGGTTAGCCAAATCATCCTCGAAGGGCGTATGACCTGACATTCTCATCATTCTCTCGGCAGGAGGAATCAGAAGATTACAACGGTCTTTGTCTTTTGGCGAGTTGATCTGATCGCGAAAACAACTGCTTCCCAGCGAGTTTGATCCCAATGTAGCAGAAGCATAGCAGCAGGTCATTGAGCGACGTTCTCGAGTATTCGAGGAAGGTCGCCTGGATCGCCGGCCGGTTGGCGAAAGGGTTGAAGGAATTCGCGCCAAACTTCATTCTAATCGTCAGACATCCTGAGACCGCCCTGGAGTTAAAGGCTGCCACACTTTGATATGAAGAACGGCATTGCGGATTGGGCGACGCCTTCCTGGATGAATTTGAGCATAATCCGCATGTCCCTTTCCACGTCAGTCCAATCCGTATTTTTCCAACCAGGCCTGAGGGAGAGTCCCGAAGCTAAGCAACCAGTCGTTGAACTTTTGCAGGCTCCAGCCTCGCCCTTCCATGAGGCGCTTGCGGAGACGCTCGTTTTCGAGGCGTCCCAGCCAATAGCTCATGGGCACGGAAGGAGAGGCGGTGTACCAATTCACATCGCCTTCGGCGCGGGATTTGGTGAAGCCGAGGTATTTTTGCATGTGTCTCACGGCCTGGTTATAAGTGTAACGGCCGGTTTGCAGGCGAAGGTCCACGAGGATGCGGTGGCACCGCCAGAGAGCATCATGCAATTGTTGAATGCGCAGCCAAGGTGAGCGCTCAATTTTGAGGTCGACCATCATTTGCTCGCACCAGAGGGTCCAACCTTCATAGAAAACAGCATGGGCGAAGAGACGTCGCCATTTGCGCGGGTGCTGATTGGCGGTGACAAACTGGAGGTGGTGCCCGGGGTAAGCTTCGTGCGCGCTGGTCAAGCTGAGACCGAAATGCTGTTGTTGTTCGGCCAGTTTATCGGCTGCAGCGGTTTTGGTTTCACTTAGATCATTAACCCAAAAGATGCCCCGCTGGCGTTTCTCGAATGCGCCCGGTGAGCTGTAGGCCGCAGTGGGGAACAGCGGGCGCATGAAGTCCGGGACGGGACGCACCTGGAGCTCGTCGCCTTTAGGGAACGTAACCGCCTTCGCGCGTTTGAAAGCGGCGGCCATCCGGAAGGTTTCCTCGCGATAAAGTTCCAACAACGGTTTTTTGGGTTTCCAATCTTTGCGGGCCTGTTCGATGATTGCTTCTGGGGACCGATTTTTCCCATATTTCGCGCAGGCTTCGCGCAGGAGCCCATTCACGCGGTCGACTTCGGCCAAAGCCAGCGTTTCGATTTCTCCAAGCGTGTAATCGAGCCCAAGTTGGTCACGGATGCGTCTTTGGAGCATGACGGGCCCGATGGAGAAGGAACCTTCGGGCGCAGAAGGCCGAGCTTTGACCTTGGACTTGAATTTCTCGACCGCGCGCCGCAATCCATTGAGGCGCTCTTGATCGGCTGGCTGGGCGTCGATCTTTTGCAGAAATGTCTCCACTGCCTTGTAAAGGGTTTCCGCGCCTCCAGTGGTTTGTTCCAGGATCTTGACCCAAACCCGTTCCGGTTTGTCGATTTGGCTAAAAGATTCGTCCAAAAATTGGGGCGCCAGACGTAAAAGGGAGCGCAGGTTTTTGGCAGCACGTTTTGGCTCGTCTTCCCCGCGCTGTAATTCGTGCAAAAGGATGTTCAGCACCGCTTCGGGCGCGCTTGGGTCCATGGTATGGCGTCCACGGGCAAAATCTTCGCATTCGCGGAGCAACTGGCTGCGCAAGGCGAGGCGGTCCAGGTGTTGTTCGTTAGTGAGTTCGCCAGGAGAAATGGATTCGAGCTTGCGCAAGGCGGCCTGGCGTCGCTTTTCGCGTTTAATTTCCGTATTGAGCGTGTTGCGTCCAAATCTTCCCTCGCCGGTTTTCAGGCCCACATAGGTGGCCAGGAGAGGATTTTCATCCAGCACCGCTTCGAAATAGGTTTCCAACAGCCCTTCAAATTGAAATGATCCGTTTTGCATGCCAAGGGAAGATAGGTTTCACATTCCAAGTCTCAAGTCTCAAGTCTCAAGTCTCAAGTCTCAAGATCGCAAATCTGAAGGAGTTGCAATGTGAGAAGAAGAAATGGCGGGGTGACACTGGGGATTGAGTAAAGCCAAGGAGGATGAATGAACAGGCAAACTTTTCTGGGAACCCGGTGAGGGAGTTGGAACTCTCACTTGCATAGCGCTCGAGAGCAAGATCCAGCTTGCCGGTCTTTTGTGAAATGGCGAGCATGCGTCGTCGTTCCCGCTGCAATGCTGTAATCGGTTTGTTCTTGCGAAACAAAATGCATTTTTTGAATTTGAGAGCGCGGCCTCATTTGCTGTTGGCGATCGTGATCGCTTTGCCCACGCTGGCCGCGGGTCTTCTTGTTTCTTGTTCTTCGCTGGACCGGAT
>JAQGOV010000064.1 GCA_028293425.1 Verrucomicrobiales bacterium | reverse complement strand
CTCGCCAGCATTCTCGAAGGCGCCCTCCGCGCTCGTCGCCGTCAATACCAGGTTCGCGACCTGCTGGATGAACAGCGCCGGCTGCACGATGAGTCCACTCGCCAACTGGCCACAATCAAGGCTTCCGAGGAAAAGATCCGCACTGCCCTGACCAGGGAAGAAGAACGCTCCACAGAGCTTCAATCCCTCATGGCTGCGGCTCCGGTCGCGGTGTGGGTGGCCCACGATCCGGAATGCCGCCACGTTACCGGCAACGAGTTTTCCTACCAGTTGCTGCGCGCTAAACCTCAATCCAACGTTTCTGTCAATTCAGATCCGGAAAAACCGGGTGAGAGCCATTTCAGAGTTTTCAAGAACGGCGTGCTGGTTTCCCCAGGCGAACATCCGATGCAAAAGGCCGCGGCCACAGGCCAGCCCGTTTGGAACGAGGAACAGGACTTTGTCTTTCCTGACGGCTCCTCCGTTTCCATCTTGGCAAACGCGGTGCCGCTTAGGGATTCAACCGGCAGAGTGATTGGCGCGATCGGCACCGGCACGGACGTTACTGAGCGCAAGAAAATGATCATGGATTTGCGGGAGCGCGAGGCCAGGCTCCAATTTGTGCTCGGCGCTGCTCAACTCGGGATTTGGCAATATGACCTGGTGACAGGTCATTTTCAGGCCTCGCCTATCCTCAAGAAGCTCTTCGGTTTTGGGGAAAACGAGGATGTGTCCACGATCGACAAAATGCGATCTGTCCTTCATCCGGACGATCGGGCGCGCGTGGAAGCGACGGTCAAAAAAGCGGTTGAAGTGACGGGCGAGTACCAGTGCGACTACAGAATCGTTCACCCGGACCGCTCCGTTCGCTTTATCTCGGCACGCGGCCAGAGCCTGCTGGATAGTTCAGGCAAGCCCATCGTCATGGTGGGGATCACCGCGGACATCACTGCTCGCAAAGAAGCGGAGCTGGCCCTTGCCACTCAAGTGGATCGGTTGCAGCTCCTTTCTGACTCGATTGGGCACCTCCTGACCGCCCGTGAGCCGCACGATATTGTTCGCGGCCTCTTTCCAAGGGTCGCAAACCACCTCAACCTGGATACTTATTTTAATTTCCTGGTTAACAAAGAAGGCGACGCGCTGGAGTTGCATACTTGCGCGGGGATTCCGGACGATGTGATCCAAAACATGAAGCGGCTGGAGTTCGGGCAGGCCATTTGCGGGACGGTTGCGCAAACCCGGCAGCCCATCATCGCTACCCATATCCAGAAATCAGACTACAACAAAGCTGCCCTGGTCCGCAGTTTCGGCATTCGGTCATATGCCTGTAATCCGCTGATGGTCGGCGATCGGTTGATTGGCACCCTTTCCTTTGCCAGCCATACCCGGGATACATTTACCGATGATGAACTCCAGTTTCTGCGGGTGATAAGCCAGTACGTTTCTGTGGCCCTGGACCGTCTTCGCACCGAGGCGGAGCTGCAGAACCTCAACAATACCCTCGAACAGGAAGTCGCCAACCGCACCGCCAAGCTCCGTGAGAGCATTGAAGAACTGGAAGGCTTCTCCTATAGCATCACCCACGATCTGCGTGCGCCGTTGCGCGCCATGCAAAGCTTCGCAGCAATCCTTGAAGAAGAGGCCGAGCCCCGCCTTTCTCCCACCGACCGCGATTATTTGAAGCGGATCATCACTTCCTCGCACCGAATGGACAAGCTCATCCGGGATGTGCTGGCCTATAGCCGCGTGCTGCGCATGGACCTGCGTTTGGAGCCTCTCGATCTGGCTGCGTTGATTCGCAGCATCCTTCAGTCCTATCCTAATTATGCCCCGGAAAAGGCGGACATTCAGCTCGATGGCAAGTTCTGTCAGGTGCTCGGAAATGAGGCGGCTCTTACCCAGTGCATTTCCAACTTCCTGACCAATGCCATCAAGTTCGTCCGACCGGGCATCAAGCCAAAAGTGCTGATCCGCGCCGAACGGAAAGGGGAACGCGTACGCGTCTGGTTCGAGGATAACGGCATCGGCATCTCTCCAGAATATTTGGACCGTATTTTCCACCTCTTCCAACGTCTCAACCGAGATTATGAGGGCACCGGCATCGGGCTCAGCATCGTCCGCAAAGCTGTGGAACGCATGGGAGGCTCGGTGGGAGTGGAATCCGAGCCCGGCCATGGCAGCCGCTTTTGGATTGAATTAACCTGCGCCTCCCCTTTACATGACTGATATTCCGGAGCGATGTACCATCTTATATGTCGAGGACGAGGAAAACGATGTGTTCCTTGTGAGCCGCGCTTTCTCCAAATGGGCGCCTGAGCTTCGATTAATCTCGGCTCCGGATGGCCTCCAGGCGATTCGCTGGCTGGAAAAACTATCCGAGCCGGGAAGTCCCGAGCGCGACTTCCTTTCCCTGGTACTTCTGGATTTGAACCTCCCCAAAAAAAATGGTTTTGAGGTGCTGCAATGGATTCGCCAGCAGCCCCGGTATCAACACCTCCCCGTTGTCATTTATACCTCGTCCGATCTCCAGCGGGACCGGGACCGCGCCCGGGAATTGGGCGCGACTCGTTTCGAAGTTAAATCGGGCACGATTGCCGATCACGAGCGCCTGGTTCAAACCCTGGTGGAACTCGGCTCCAAAAATTAGCCTCACCAGCGTCTCATTTTGGGCTCGCCATGAACCGTTGACCAAAAAACAATTCCCCTCTTATGACTGGCAAGAAGAAGATCCCCCTCGGTCAGCAAAATTTTGGACAAAACCCTTTCGGGCAACTGAGCGGCGAAGGGCTTCCGGAAGGCCCCAGCCCTGAGGCGTCCATTCAGACTCCCGCGGCGAAACCAAAGAAAAATCGTGGACGCGTGGATATCGTTCGGGAAAAGGCAGGGCGCGGAGGCAAGACAGTAACCGTTGTTAAAAATTTCGTGGGAATCGGGCTGCCTGAAAAGGAAATGCTCGCAAAGAAGATGCAGAAGGCCTGCGGAACGGGTGGAACGGTGAAAGAAGGACAGATCGAGATCCAAGGCGATCAGCGTGAGCATGTGGCACGTATCCTCGAGGAGGCAGGGTTCCGCCCGGTGTTCGCAGGGGGCTGACCTGGAGTAGAACGCAGGAACGACGGATGTTCGATTTCATCTTTGGGTGCTGAATCCGATTTTCTCCTTGCAAGTTGGAATCATCGTGCCTTGAAGCAACGCGAAAAAAACCCGTGCAATTGAAGGGGATCCGCGCCCAAAAACATTTCAATCGTTTCCCTTGCCAGCGTGGGGTTCGTGACTAAACTCCGCCCCCGATGTTGAATCTGGCAACACTCAACCCGCAGCAGCGTGAAGCAGTGCAAACGATCCAGGGACCTGTGCTCATCCTCGCCGGAGCGGGAACGGGCAAGACTCGCGTGATCACTTTCCGAATCGCGCACATGATCGAAAGAGGAATTGCCCCGACAAATATCTTGGCGGTCACCTTTACCAATAAAGCCGCCCGGGAAATGAAGGAGCGCGTGACCAAACTTGTTCCGAAGAAAAAGGGGCAGGACGGAAAGAAATTGGAAGGTCCAACCATTTCCACATTCCATTCGCTCGGTGTCAGAGTTTTGCGCGAACACATTGAGGCGCTTGGCTACAAAAAGAGCTTTGTCATTTATGATGAGTCGGACCAACTCAACGCGGTGAAAAAGGTCCTGAGCCACCTTTCCGCCAAAGGCGAAAAGGTGGATGCGAAGCAGGTGCTGAACTTCATCAGCCGTTTCAAGAACAACGGCCTCAAACCAGGAACGTTCAGTGATGAAAGTGCGGCAGTTCTGGCTCAGCACGTCTACGGCAAATACCAATCGGCCCTGCATGCCTGCAATGCAATCGATTTCGATGACTTGCTTCTGCTAACCCTCAGACTTTTCAAAGAACATCCTGCGGTGTTGGAAACGTGCCGGAACAAATACCGCTACGTGATGGTGGATGAATACCAGGATACAAACGCTGCCCAGTTTGAGCTGGTCCATTTGCTGACCCGGGAACATCGCAACCTTTGCGTCGTCGGTGACGACGATCAAAGCATCTACGGCTGGCGCGGCGCGGAGATCGCAAACCTGCTGGACTTGGAAAAGCATTTTCCCGAAGTGAAAGTGGTCAAGCTGGAGCAGAATTATCGCTCCACGAACGTCATCTTGAACGCGGCGAATGCGGTGATCAAAAACAACCTGCGCCGCCGCGGGAAACAGCTCTGGTCGGACAGAGGCGAAGGCTCCAAGATTACGGTCCACACCTTTCCGAACGATGAAGAAGAAGCGCGTTCGATGGTGGAACAGATCGAATACGCTCGCATCACCCGCCGGGTTCCCTGGAGTCAGCAAGCCATTCTTTTCCGGACCAATCTGCAAGCCCGGGCCTTGGAAATGGCCTTGCGCCAGGCAGGCGTGCGTTACAACCTGATTGGTGGCCAAAGCTATTTTGACCGGCGCGAAATCAAAGATTTCTTGGCTTACCTCAAAGTTTTCGTAAACCCGCACGACGATATCAGCCTCCTGCGGATTGTGAATGTGCCGGCTCGCGGTCTGAGCGACGCAACCATGGAAAAACTCCTCGGCTTAAGCCAGGAGCGGCATAGCTCTGTCTACGCCGTGATGCGGCATACTGATGTCCTGGAAATGTTCGCCACCAAGTCCAGGGAGAGCATCCAGAATTTTATAGAATTCGTGGACCGGACGCGGGCAGAGCTTACTGGGGAAGGGCTGGTCGTTTTATCCTCCTGGGCAGAAAAATTCCTGGAGGAAACCGGCTACATTGAAGATCTCCGGCGCTCGGAGAAGAACCAGGACACCGCCGATAACCGGGTTCGCAACTTAAAAGATTTAATCACGAACCTGGATCGAACCTTGGAAGATGCGCCTGCTGCCACTGCCCCGGAACGGCTGGAACATTTTCTGCAGGAACTGATGCTCGACAACGAGCGCGCCGATGAAAAAGAAGCAAAAGGCGACCTGGTGACCTTGATCACCATGCATAGCTGCAAAGGCTTGGAGTTTCCGCATGTGTATGTAGTGGGCATGGAGGATGGTCTGCTGCCCCATTCCCGCTCCAAGGTGGAAGGAACTTTGGATGAAGAGCGGCGCCTGTTTTATGTGGCCATCACCCGCGCCCAGGAAACGTTGACCATGAGCCATTGCCTCGGAAGGAAGAAATACGGGGAAACAATTTCCTGCCATCCATCGCCTTTCCTTCTCGAATTGCCAGAGGATTTAGTGGAGATAGTGACCCCGCAAACTAAAAAGAAGGTGGATTTGCAGACGGGACAGAACTTCTTCTCCGCGTTGAAAGCAGCATTGGACTGAGTGGTTGCTTGACCACGACGGCGCTGTTACCCGGCAATGAATCCGACACTCAAGACGTGGCCCATGAATAGTCCGCTCCTTTAGGATCGACACAGAGGGCGGACCGGATTAGAGATCGTTCATGCGCCAATCCATTCTTCTTACCTGTGGAATTCTTGCTGTCTTGCTTGAATCGCCGTTTGCATTGGCAGCAGACAAGAAGCTGATCGAGTTCGGCTGGGACGAACCCGATACGCAATTTTTGCGGGATTACATTGCCGAAATGGAGAAGACCCCTTTTGATGGGTGTGTCTTCCATGCGCAATACACGCGTCCCAATGGCAAAAGGGGCGATTTCATGTGGGAGTGCTGGGGCAAACAGGCTTTTACTGAGGAGCAACTCCAGCCCGCGCTGGAAGAATTGAAAGCGACGCATTTCCAAAAATGGACCGAGAATTTTTTGAGGTTTAACACCGCCCCAGCCAACCTGGATTGGTTCGATGATTTCTCGGCCATCCTTGTGAATGCTCGGCTTGCAGCAAGAATCGCTCGGGAGGGCAAGTGCAAAGGACTGCTCTTCGACATCGAGCAATACACCTTCCCCCTTTTCAAATACCGCAAGCAAAAGGATGCCGCAACCAAGTCCTGGGATGAATATGCGGCACAGGTTCGCAAGCGTGGGGGGGAAGTAATGCAGGCCTTCCAAGCTGAGTATCCGAGTTTGACTGTTTTTCTCACCTTCGGTTACTCCTTGCCTTGGGTGCAGTGTGGAAAAGATAAAGCGAAATTAGCGGACGCCGATTATGGCATGCTTGCACCCTTTCTCGATGGCATGGTGGAGGCTGCGGCGGACAAAGTGCGATTTGTAGATGGGCACGAACTTTCGTACGGTTACAAAGAGCCAAAACAGTTTACGACTGCTTACAGAATGATGAAACAGGATTTACTTCCTATTGTGGCTAATCCCGAGAAATACAAGCGCTGCTTTTCTTTGGGATTTGGTATCTGGATGGACAACGCCCACCGCAAGGTGGGCTGGAGCACGAACGATTTTTCCAGAAACTATTTTAGTCCCCAAACCTTTGTGAAAAGCGCGAACGCCGCCGTCCAAATCGCAGACGAATACGTCTGGGTGTATACAGAATTGCCGCGCTGGTGGAGCAAGGAAGGCGCAACTCAGAACCTTCCGAAAGACTATTTTGAGGCATTATGGCGGGCGAGATCCGCCGCGAAATGAACAAGACTGGGAATCCATCTTCGGATTCGTCCTCAGGCCATTTGTGGACTGCGTAACAGTTCCAGCCAAAACCGGCTCCCTCCCCCCGGCGTGGATTCCACCCCGACGCGGCCATCCATCCGCTCAACCGCTTTGCGGACAATAGCCAGACCTATCCCAGTGCTCCCGGCGCTCTCTTCCAGACGTTCAAAGATCCGGAAAACCCGTTCCAGGTGCTCGCGGGGAATTCCAATGCCATTGTCCTGTACCCAAATTCGGACTGTCGTATTGCTTGTCTCAGTCCAAATCAGAATCTCGGGAGGCACCTCCCGGCGCGCAAACTTGAGCGCGTTGGAAATGAGTTGATAGAGAGCTTCGCTGACCGCCCACTCATTTGCCCAAACTTTGGGAAGGGGCCGGAACACCTCCACATAAGCCCCCGAGGTCTCAATCTTTTTCCACTGTCTTTGCAGCACCAAGTCAATGATCTGGCTCAGGTTCAGGAAAGTTCTCGGCAGGTCAACCACGCAAACTTTGCCGAAATTCAGCAAGTCGCCAATCAGCGCATCCATCCGCTTCGCGCTGACTGCCACCCGATCGGCATAATCTCGGGCCGATTCATCAAACTGTTCCGCGTAGCCCCGCAGCAGGAGCGAGGTGAACCCTTCAATAGCCCGGAGAGGTGCGCGCAAGTCATGCGCGACGTGGTAAAGCACGCCTTCCAGCGAGCGGATTGTCTCCTTTAATTCCGTGGTTCGTTTGTCAATGCGCCGCTCCAGCTCGATGGCGTGGGCCGAAAGCAGCTCCCGCGCTTCTTCCAGGCTTTTTTCAGCGAGCTTCAGACGGGTAATCTTAAGATGGACCGCCACAATCCTCAACTCCCCGGCAAACGTAAAGGGCGTGAGCCTCAGCATGAACCACCTTTGCTCGTTGGGTGAATGGCATGGGTATTCACATGTGAACTCATCGCTGCGGCCATCCAGCATTTGGCGCAAGGCTCGAGCAACCATCTGCGCTCCTTCTGAATCTTTTGCCGAAGCGTTCTCGCAGACCTGAAGATAATTTCCCCCAACTCCCCAATTCTCCCCGCGAAAATCATTGGCCTTTGCGAATTTTTTCCAGGTTTCATTCACTGAGATAATGTTCGCTCGCTGGTCTAAAACCGCCAGGTTCAGGGGCATGGCATCCATCACGGCCTGGAAAAAATCTTTGTCGCGGAAAATGGTTCTTTCATTACGTTTGCGTTCCGTGATGTCCTGCATCGATCCAGCCAGGGCTTTCGGCTGCGCCTGCGGGTCTTTGAGTAGTTCCGCACGGATCTCCAGCACACGCTCTTGCCCAGCTACCAGGATGCGAGTTTCCAAAACCATCGCCTCGGAAGTCGCCACCAGGCGATGCAAAGATTTTAGGACAACCGGAAGATCCGCCGGGTGCATTTGCTCGAAGAAAAATTCCTCAGGTCTCAAGGAACCGGAAGTTGCCTGATGAAAGATACGGCGCAATCCGTTCGAAACCTTGATTGGGTTCCTGTGCAGCGCCCGTTTGTAGTTTAGCTCCATGCTCCAGCTTCCAAGGCCACACATGTTCTCGAGCTTATCGATGACCGCGGCAGCTTCCTTGGATGCGACTTCGTTCTCTCTAAATCCTGAGAGGTTCTGAACAAGCACCTGCGACATGGCACGCCCCCGCACTGGCCGTTGGAATGCTCCAAAGGTGGACTGCGTAGGGATAAGTGTGCCCTTTTTATGGCGCCAATGGCAGGGCACCCGGCCGAGTTGCTCCAGGAGGGCTTTTTGGAGCAGGTGCCGCTCAGCTTCGGGTTCCTCGGGAAAAGCCAGATCGGACAATCTCTTTTGGATTAGTTCCCGCTGCGTATAGCCCAGCATGGCGCGAAAGGGCTGATTCGCTCCTAGGATTTGTCCTTTTGAATCGTACCAGACGAGCCCCAGTCCCGCAGCCGCCAACACATTTGGATACGGATCCTGCGGAACGCTCGTTTTTCCTTCCCTCCGTGGTGTCACGGGCCGATTGCGGACCCGCTGCCGTTCTCCTCCCATAGGGATGTCCTTACTTGCCGACTAACATGATCTCCACCGGGGCCATTGCAGGACCGATGAACCTTAAGCCTTCGGAATCATAACTCTTTCGAGAGTAATTGTGGCATGCCCACATCAAAGCCGTCGAGTAAGGAAAAGGCGAAGGATTTGGGTTATAGAGGCTCGCGACCAGCGTAACCGGAATTTAGGTCGTGCCAGAACTCAATATCTTCCTCGTCCTGTTCCCAGCACAGAAAGACTTCTTTGCCATGAAGGATGGCTGGGAAATCAATCAGGCCGCGGTCCAGGTCTTTGATTTGGATTTCGCGTTCCTGGAACTCAGCAACGATGCGCCGCAATGAGCAGAGTTTCTTTACGTAATCGGTGGCGAGGGGACCGCCGAG
>JAQGOV010000028.1 GCA_028293425.1 Verrucomicrobiales bacterium | reverse complement strand
GCGAGGGCGAGGCAGTGGCCGATGACGATGAAGGCGTCGGCGAAGGTTTGGACCTGGGCTTCCCGGAAGGTGAGGAGCCAGAGTTTTTTCAGGGCGATGGTGTGTCCGAGAGTCGCGTCACCACCGGTTCCATTGGCAAAGGTGTGACTGACGCGGGCGATAAATTCCTGAGCGGCGGAGTTGCCGGCGGTAATGTGCTCGGAGGCGCGGGCGAAGTGAAGATTGGTCCGGTCATTCAAGATGGTAGCGCAGAGCGCAATGCCGATGGCGCCGCCCAGGTTGCGCATCATATTGAAGAGGCCGCTGGCGTATTTCAGGCGTTCGGGCGAAAGGCTTCCCAAGCCCAGGTTCACGGCTGGCGCGATGGTGAAGACCTGGGGAAAGCCGCGCAAAATCTGTGGAAGCAGCAATTCCGCGGCGCCCCAGTCGTGGGTAATTTTGCTGAAGCCGACCATGGAAAAAGCAAAGCACGCCATGCCGGCCATCATGATCCAGCGTGGATCGAATCTTTTGGCGAGGCTGGTGTAGACGGGAACACCGAGGATGGAAGCGATCCCCGTGGAGGCGATGGCGACACCGATTTGCCAAGCGCTATAACCACGCACATACCCAAGGAACAACGGCACGAGGTAGATGGTGGAAAAGATCCCAAGGCCCGTCATAAACGAGAGGATCGAGCCGACCAGGAAATTGCGATTTTTGAAGGCGCGCAGATCCACGACCGGGTTTTTGAAGGTGAGGCTGCGGGCGATAAAAAGAATGATGCTCAAGCCCGCAAGAGCGGCAAAGAGCCGAATCGTTTCGTCGTCGAACCAGTTCCAGCGAGCGCCCTCTTCCAGGACATATTGCAGGCTGCCGAGGCCGACGGCCATGAGGGCGATCCCGAGATAATCCGCTCCCTTGACGAGGGAAAAGTCCGGCTCGTCGATTTTGACCAGGGCTGGAATCATGGCCACGATGAAAACTCCCGGGACAAGGTTCACGAAGAACAGCCAGCGCCAGCTCAGAGTGTCCGTAATCCAGCCGCCGATGATGGGTCCAAGCGCCGGGGCCATGGTGGCGATGCCGCCAATGATGGCCGAGCCGAGGACCCGTCGAGGACCTTGAAAGTAATGAAAGGACGAGGTGAAGACCGTTGGGATCATGGAAGCGCCAAGAATTCCCTGCAACGCGCGGAAAAAAATCATCGATTCAATATTCCAAGCCAATCCGCAAAAGAGGCTAGCGAGGGTAAAGCCTGCCGCGGAGGCAGTGAACAGCCAGCGGGTCGAGAACACACGCGTGAGCCAGCCGGAGAGAGGGATCATGATAATTTCAGCGATGAGGTAGGAAGTTTGCACCCAACTGATCTGGTCCCGCCCGGCGGAAAGCCCTCCGCCGATATCTTGCAAGGAGGAGGCAACAATCTGAATATCGAGAAGCGCGATAAACATCCCGAGGCACATCAAAACGAAACCAAGCATGCTGCTCCCCGGCTGGGTTTTGGTGGTGTTCACAAGCTGCTCCTTTCAGGATTCGAGGGAGCTGGGGCGGTATTGATTTTGGCTGTGACAGACAAGCCGGGCCGCAGCTGGCTGGCAACATCTTCCCCGGCGTCGAGAACGATCCGGACGGGCACGCGCTGGACGATCTTGGTGAAATTCCCCGTGGCGTTTTCCGGCGGAAGGATGCTGAAGCGCGAGCCGGTCGCGGGGGCAATACTCACGACGTGACCGTGGAGAATTCTTCCAGGGATCGAATCCACTTCAACCGTGGCGGGCGCACCGGGGCGAACCCCTTTCAATTGGCGTTCTTTCAGATTCGCATCCACCCATAAGCCATGGGCAGGAACGAGCGAGAGCAATTGAGATCCGACAGGCGTGTATGCCCCAGCCTGGGCGTTGCGGTTGCCCACCGTTCCATCGATCGGGGCTCGGACTTCGGTATAACTGAGATTCAGCCGGGCAATGTCGAGGTCCGCATTAGCCTGGGCGAGGCTGGCTCGGATTTGTTGTTCCTGCGCATCCAGCACGCCGAACTGTCCTTGAGCGGCGGCCAAGGCGGCCCGCGCTTTGTCGCCATCCGCCATCGCTTGCACATACCCAGCGTCCGCCTTTTGGGATTCCTGAATGGAAACAGCGCCTTGCTTAACCAGTTGCTTGAACCGCGCCTGGTCGTCGCGAGTGCGTGTGATTTCGGCATCCGCAGCAGCAATGGATGCTTCCGCCTGCGCAATGACCGCGTGCTGCAACGTACGAGTGGCGGCGAGATTCTTGAGCGCGGCCTGATGAAAACCAACCGTCGCTTCCGCTTTGGCGACGGCCGAGCGGAAATCCCGATCATCGATTTTCACGAGGAGGTCGCCGGCATGGACCGACTGATTGTCTTCCACAGCGATTTGGGTGATGAATCCGGCGACCTTGGGCGCCAGGACGGTGAGGTTGCCACCGACGTAGGCATCGTCCGTGCTTTCAATGTAGCGGCCGACGTTCATCCAGTGGTTGGCCGCGCGGATAGCGACCACTCCGAGAACCAGCAGCGCCGCGAAAGCAAGGATGCGCCTGGTGTAACGTTTCCTTGGAGCGGGATCAGCAATGGGTGGCGATTTGAAGTCCGGGTCGAAGCGCGGTTTTACGACCGTGCCGATGGG
>JAQGOV010000008.1 GCA_028293425.1 Verrucomicrobiales bacterium | reverse complement strand
ACCGGCAAAGCTCGGGCTGCGGATACCGCCGCCGCAATTCGTTCCATGCCACAACTCAAATCGGATTGAGGCTTTTCTTTGTTCCCGGGCGAATCCTCACTCGAACCACCCACCAGGCCAGCGGCGGCCGCGAGCCGACTAGTCTCCATCACACCGGCTGGCTCAGCCCCAACGCCGTTTTCCAGGTCCCCGGCGACCGGCAAGGAGGTAGCCTGCACAATTTGGCGGCAATGGGTGAGCGCTTCCTCCCGCGTGACGCTCCCATCCCTGCGCCCCAAAGTGGCCGCGCACGCCCCGCTGGAAGTGGCGAGCGCGCGATATCCCAAGCTCTCCAACATCCGCGCTGACCCGCCGTCCCACGGATTCGGAAACAGCAAAACCTCATCGCTCTGGTGAAGAACTCGAAATCGATCGGCCTTTTCCTTTTGTGTCATTGATTGCATTGCGCCGCAACCTTTCGCATCACACAAGCGAAAAGTTGAGAGTCCGTGCGTCACCTTCCCATTGGTGACCCACAGTAGAGGCCGGGAATCCCGACGCACCCAATAGACTAAAACCTGCGCCGGTAAGCCGAAAACTTGCCCCTCCTCACCCCGATCAGGGGTGAAATAGAGTAGCCGTGGTGTCACCGCCCCGCCGGTGACCCACGGTAACGCCCCGAGAATTCCCACGCACCCCGAAGGGCGTGCCACATTCCTCTCCACGCCAGCGCACTCTTCAGTCCTGAAGGGACAAAATCCTTTAGCCCAGAGCACAGGCGAGTCCCGAGCCGACGCCCTGGTTAAAAGCCATCCACGACCCGCTCACTTTCGCGCGTAGCGAGAGGAACCTGCGAGCATCATCCTTCATGGGTCTTTTCGTAAACGTGTCAGAATGAACACTCAATTTCCGCCGACCTCTCATTAAGACCGCCGCTTTAGCGCGGTCTAAAGGCAGCCAGAACGTGACCGGAGCCGTTTCAACGGCTTTCGCCTGCCTCTGCGGATGTCGTGTGGTTCAATTTGCTATCCAACACACTCATCACACCACTGGTAACTTCTTCGCCACATTAAGTCCAAGGCGTAAAACTGCCGCGCGGTTTTGTGGCGGCGTCGGGTAGGCGATACCCAGGCGTCGCCAAAAATCTGCAAAAACCCAAATATCTCCAAGCCCGAACTCATCCTCCACCAGCGCCTTGGCCGCCGGGTCGGGCAAAGCATCAACGTCCACCAGGTAAGGCTCGATTATCTGCGGTGAAACACCCAGCGCAGATGCCAGACGGGTTGGCTCCGTGGCGTAGGCCATCATGGCCTGGAAATCCTCCGGAGCATCGTCCTCCCAAAAGTGGGGACGAGAACAGAAGGCGTGCAACTCCGTACTTCCTGAACAGCAGAGGTGCTCCCAATACTCGCTGTCGTACACATGAACCGTGGAGACTAACCAGCCCCGCGCCAAGGCGACGGCTCGGGCTAGCGGAAAGTCATAAATGTTAAAATACCGCGGCCACAACACAACCGTCCAGCCATTCACCGGCGCGTAAATCTCTGCGTCGCGAGAGTCGTTCAGTGGTGCCCCTGTCGGCACAGCCTCTGACGGGACGCCGAATGAACTGAGGTAGTCATTGATGGCAGCCGCAACATCGGCGACGGACTCGCTTCTGAATCCAGTGACTGCAAGAAAGTGTCCCATAAGTTTTCTGTGAAGCAGCCTAAAGCCCCAAGCTCCCGTTCCTCAAAAGGGCAAGCGAGCGAGGAAGCGACCCGGACCACGAGTAGAGTGGGTTCCAGGCGGTTTCTTTTCCTTTCAGGCCGACCCCTGTAAACGCTTTACCAGCGACGACACGCGAAGTCCAATTAGTACGGTAATCCACACCGCGAACCATACTCCAATGACGCCGAGAGATGCACCGAAAAACAGCGAAGCAATCCAACCGCGCCCACTCTCCCTCATGTGCATGGCGATCAAGTCGGCGATTGTGAGTCATGCGCCAACAAAACCAATGCTAAAAAGTGCTGCCGCCCATGCCGCTCGTGGCCTTGCCTTTTCGTTGGTGGAGTCGGACTGCATGACGCGTAAAGTCGCCTAGAGCGTAATCGTTGAAAATACATCACAGCCAATCTCTGAGGGGCTGTCCTGTACCAGCAAAGTGTCGGCGAACGATCTCAACTTGATTACCATCCACACGTCTCCAACGCAGGCAGCCACGGCAAAACCCGCAAACACCCCCAACCAGTCAGCGGGAAAGGCGAGCAGCGCCGCGACTGATAGCGACCCTGTGATCCACAATGGCAGAAGCGCCATGCGTCGATAAGCGTGAACAGAAATCGGTACCGTGCAATGGCAGTATGGCATCAGCGCGCGCCACATCACCCCGAACTTGATGTGACGCAACGGAACTCCTGCAAAAATGCGCAGCCCTGCAGCATGGAGAACCTCGTGCACTGGCAGCAATACCAGGAACGACACGAGAAACGCTATCCCGTGCCAGTCGGCAAATCGCATGTAGTGAGGAAGCAGATGAGCGACGAAAACAGCGATGACACAGGAGAGAATTGTCAACAGCGTGCCAACAATGTTGGCCGCGAGCTTACTCACGCGGACCTCTGCCAGTTTTGACTGCGCTTGCACGTTTCGAGGTGATGTCACTGCCAGACCAACGCCCGAACCTCAGCCGCGTCGGGCCAATTGACGGAAAACGCTCCGCGGAACTCCCACGCTCCCGCCGTTAGCTGTGGGGACATTTTCGAGAGCATCATCATTATATCTGGATCTTCCATCCGAATCCCTTGGCCATCTCTCTGAAGTATCGGGCCGCCGCCGCCCATCGTCAAATAATCGTCATATCTGCCTCGTGTGCTTCTGCAACTCGGCACGCAACATCGCTCGGCCCTCGTCAAGCGCTCTGCCAAAAGAATCTCCAGCCTCATTGCGTGGCTTCATTGATCTGACGCTTTACCTCCTCCTCCAAATCAACCACTTGCGCGAAACCCGAGTACAGATTTCCAGTTCCTCCGCCCCGCTCACTCAGCGTCCTTTGCGCCTCGGCATCTTTGCGTTAAAACCAAAACGGAACAAAACGGAACGATTTTGGCGGAAAACGGAACACCTTCTTCCTTCGTGTTACTTCGTGCCCTTCGTGGTGGGAATTGTCCCCGCCGAATGGTACAAAACGATACGACTCCGCCCCAAAATGCTACGGCAAATATCATATGCCATTGCCCGATCACGTTGAATTTTGGACTTCGAATAATTATGGCCTTTTAACGTTACGCCCTTAATCTTTCCGCGTGCATCCAGCAGCCATCATCACCGGCGCGTCGCGAGGCATTGGCCGAGGCATCGCCCTCGAACTTGCTGCCTTGGGATATGATCTGATCATCAACTACGCCGGCAATGAAACCGCCGCCCGTGCGACCGCCGCCGACTGCCTGGCGCGCGCAAAGGCAGCCACCCGAACCATTCGTGCCGAAACTTGTCAGGCCGACATCTCCTTGGCTCCCGACCGCCAGCGCCTCATCGAATTCGCCAAAGATCGATTCGGTCGCCTGGACCTCTTGGTCAACAATGCCGGTGTCGCCCCAACTGTTCGAGCGGACATCCTCGAAGCCGGTGAAGAGAGCTTCGATCGCCTCATCAACATCAACGTTAAGGGCCCCTACTTTCTCACCCAGTTGGCCGCTCGCTGGATGATCGACCAGGTCCAATCATCACAAGCCCCAAAAGCCGTCCGCCCCAAGATCGTCACCATTTCCTCCGTCAGCGCCTACACCGCCTCAACAAACCGCGGGGATTACTGCGTCGCCAAGGCGGCTCTCTCCATGCTTACGCCGCTCTACGCTGCCCGCCTGGCCGAGCACGGCATCAATGTCTACGAAATCCGCCCCGGCATCATCGCTACCGACATGACTGGCCCGGTGAAAGCGAAATACGACGACTTAATCGCGAATGGATTAACGCCCATCCAGCGCTGGGGCACTCCCGAAGACGTTGGCAAAGCCGTGGCCGCTATCGCCCAGGACCTTCTGCCCTTCAGCACCGGCGAAGTCATCAACGTCGATGGTGGATTCCATCTCCGCAGATTATAAACTCATGACGAACTCAAGCGAGATGCAAACCAACCATGTAACGCCGACTGCCAGTCGGCGGTATCGCAGGCTGCCAGCCTGCTCCCTTTGCGAACCTTGGAATTTTTTTTCTGATTCCCCAAAACTAGCCTCATCGCATCAATCGCACCACGGCGGAAGCTACTCTCCCCCCTCTCCATCCCCAAAGAAGGAGAGGGGCCGGGGGAGAGGATGCCAACTGCTCGTCTTTTCCCCAAACTTCTCCCGCACCGCCGCACCTCGCAAGCCACCGAGCTCCGCTGGCACCTCCGAGAAGCACCACCATCATGCGCTCAGCACCGTCACGCTATGGGCAATCCTCTTAACGTTCTTCCTCACCTCCCAGGCAATGGCCCTCGAACCAAATACCCCTATCGTGTATGGCCTCCCTGCCGGAGCGCTTCCAAAAGCCAAAGCCAAAATCACTTCCGGGGATCCCAGTCTCAAGCCCGCTTATCACAAACTGATTCAGGACGCCGACAAAGCTCTCAAAGTGAAACCCTTGTCCGTGATGGACAAACCGAAGGCCGGTGCCAGCGGCGACAAACACGATTACTACAGCACTGCCCCCTACTTCTGGCCAGACCGAAACAAGCCTGATGGTCTCCCCTACATCCGCCGTGACGGCTTCAAGAATCCCGATTCACACAACGAGTCCTCCGATTCACCCAGGATAGTCAAAATGGCAACCACCGTCCACACGCTCGCTCTTGCCTACTATTTCACGGGCAAAGAAGACTACGCCAAACATGCGGCAAAGCTGCTCCGGGTTTGGTTCCTCGATCCGTCAACGAAGATGAACCCCAACTTCAACCAGGCCCAGGCCGTTCCCGGACTTTACACAGGCCGCGGGACCGGCATGGTGGAAAGTAGAAACCTCACCTCGGTCATGGACGCAGTTGGCTTGCTTCAAGGATCCAGTCACTGGTCAAAAGCGGATCAAGGAGCAATGGTTAGCTGGATGAAAGACTTCCTGGATTGGGCGCAGACCAGCAAAATCGGAAAAGCCGAGAAAGTGGCGAAAAATAACCACGGTTCCTTTTACGACATGCAAACCACGCACATGGCCCTTTTCACCGGCCAAAAGGAACTCGCCAAAACGATCGTGGAATCGGCCAAGACCAACCGCATCGCCCTGCAATTTAAGCCGGATGGCAGCCAGCCGCTGGAACTCGCACGAGAGGATTCCTTCGGCTATTCCAAGTTCAACCTGCAGGCTTTATTCGACCTCGCGGGCTTGGGTGAATATGTGGGAGTGGACCTCTGGCATTATCCCACCCCGGATGCGCCAAGTCTGAAACGCGGCTTGGATTTCCTCCTGCCGTATGCGGAAGACTCGGCCAAAGAGTGGCCTTACGAACATGAGAAGAAGGCCAGCCACGGACTGCAGCCCCTCCTCCGCCAGGCCTGGCTTATCTATCGAGATGAGCGTTACCTGAAAGCAGTTCATCAAGCACCCGGCGCGGAGCGGGAGCGCGACGCATTGTTTTATCCTCTCCAATAATCCTGATCTTTTATGGCCATCAGAATTGATCCAAAGTTAAATCCCGCGAAGCTCCTGCCGCAAATCGAGCGCCTGTTTGAGCTCTCTGCTGAGAAGATTTCCTCCCTAGAAAAGTCATGGGACCCAAGCCGTGGCACTCCGGTCTTCACGGTGAAGGGAAAATACACCTCTCGCGGCTGGACGGAATGGACCCAGGGATTTCAGTTTGGATCGGCGATTCTGCAATTCGATGCGACTGCGGACGAAACTTTCCTGGAAATTGGCCGCCACAAAACCGTGGAGCTAATGGCCACGCACGTCTCCCACATCGGGGTGCACGACCATGGCTTCAACAATGTGTCCACCTATGGAAACCTGCTCCGGCTGATGCGCGAAGGCAAAATTCCTCAGAACGATCACGAACAGGAATTTTACGAACTAGCCCTCAAGGTTTCCGGCGCGGTCCAGGCGGCGCGCTGGACTAGGACCGCAAATGGCAAAGGATACATTTACTCCTTCAACGGCCCGCACTCTTTGTTCATCGATACGATTCGCTCCCTCCGTTCCTTGGCTGTGGCGCATCAACTCGGTCACGTCCTGATGGGCGAGCAGGATCAGAAGATCTCCCTGCTCCAACGTCTCCTGGAGCATGCGGAAACGACCGCCACCTACGGCGTTTTTTACGGTGAAGGACGCGATGCCTATGACGTTCACGGCCGCACCGCTCACGAGAGCATCTTCAACCTGAACGATGGCAATTACCGTTGCCCCAATTCGCAGCAAGGCTACTCCCCCTTCAGCACTTGGATGCGCGGCCTGGCTTGGGCGCTCTGCGGTTACGCCGAACTACTCGAGTTTTTGGAAACGGTAACGGACGAAGCATTGAACCCGCTCGGCGGCCGCAAAACAATCACCCGCATGATGGTGAAAGCCGCTTCCGCCACCGCGCAATTCTACCTTGAGCACTCCTGCAGCGATGGCATCCCCATGTGGGACACTGGTGCGCCGAATCTGCACCGTCTCGGTAGTTACCTCAACAAGCCTTCCGATCCCTACAATCATTGGGAGCCCGTCGACAGCTCTGCCGCAGCCATCGCCGCCCAGGGGCTTGTTCGCCTCGGCAATTATTTGGGCAAGCTAGGCCCAGGCACCAGCACACTTTTCAAGCAAGCCGGTCTCACGATCGCCAAAACCCTTTTCAGCGAACCTTACCTCTCCACAGACCGAAAGCACCAGGGGTTGATTCTGCACTCAGTCTACCATCGCCCAAATGGCTGGGATTATATCGCCCCCGGCCAAAAGGTGCCGAACGGCGAATGCTCCATGTGGGGCGACTATCACGCGCGTGAACTCGCCCTGCTCCTCCTGCGCGAAGCACGCGGCGAGAGTTACCTCACGTTCTTCGATTATATCGGGACCAAATAAACACTGTTTATGTCGCAGCCGTTTAAACTAATCAGAGTTCCTTCCCTCAAAACCGTGCAGGACTTTCGTTCGCATGTGGCCAGCCTGGGAGTTGAGATCCCCTGCGAGGATTCCATTGTCACCGGCACGGATTCTCCACTCACCCAACCCGTCCCCCAGGTCATGGTCAACGGGAAAACCATCGGCAATCGCTGGGCAGTCCAGCCGATGGAAGGTTGGGACGCCACCCCAACCGGCGGAGCCACTGACGAAGTCCGCCGCCGCTGGCAACGTTTTGGCGAGAGCGGGGCAAAGCTGATTTACGGCGGTGAAGCCATGGCCGTGCGCCCTGATGGACGAGCGAATCCTAATCAGCTCATCATCACCGAAGATAATAAAAGGGACTTGGCAGATATCCGGGGAATCCTGATGCGTGCCCACCAGGAGCGCTACGGGAAAATAGATAATCTCGTCATCGGTTTTCAACTCACGCACTCCGGACGCTTCTGCAAACCGAACGACAAATTCAGAATGGAGCCACGTGTCGCTTATCGTCACCCCATCCTGGATAAGAAATTTAAGATCTCCAGCGACGACCAAGTATTCAAGGATGCGGAAATTGAGGAACTCATCCAGTGCTACATTCGTGCAGCCAAAATCGCCTGGGATGTCGGTGCTGACTTCGTCGATCTCAAACACTGCCACGGCTACTTGCTCCATGAGTTCCTCAGCGCTTTCACACGCCCCGGAAAATTCGGCGGCTCTTTCGAAAACCGCACTCGCATTTTGCGTGAAATCATCTCCGGCATTCGCGCCAGCGGAAACAAGATAGACATTGGTGTTCGTCTGAGCGCATTCGATTTTGTTCCGTTCCGTCCGGACCCCGCCCTGTCTCAGCCGGGCAAACTTGGCCCCGGTATTCCTGAAGATTACTCCCAATTCTTGCCCTACCATTACGCGTTTGGATGCAATCAAAGCAACCCCGTGGAATATGATCTCACGGAACCGATGCAGTTCATCCAATTATGCGGGGAACTGGGCGTCAAAATCCTGAACCTGAGCGCCG
>JAQGOV010000637.1 GCA_028293425.1 Verrucomicrobiales bacterium | reverse complement strand
TTTCCATTCCGTCAGTCATCATCCTGACCTGCTTATTTATCTCCCTTTGGGGTGGTTCCATCCGTTTCAACACTCCGATGCTCTTCGCGCTGGCTTTTCTCCCGATGTTCGGAATCGGCGGCTTGACCGGTCTGCCGCTCGGCTTTAACTACAGCGATTTGCATCTGCACGATACCTATTACGTGATCGCCCACTTCCACTATGTTGTTGCACCCGGGACAATCTTCGGACTCATGGCGGGGATTTATTATTGGTATCCAAAGATAACCGGCCGGCTTATGAACGAGACCCTTGGGAAGATTCATTTCTGGGCCTCCCTGGTGTTTATGAACCTGATTTTCATGCCGATGTTCGCTCAAGGCATCTCTGGGTTGAACCGCCGCATGTATGACGGCGGCGCCACTTACCAGGCGGCTGACGGCGCGATTGGTCTCGCACCAGCCATCCTCCACCTGAACGTGAACATCTCGCATGCCGCGTGGGCACTGGGCATCGCGCAAATTCCTTTTATTATCAACTTCTTTTGGAGCATCAACCGTGGCAAAAAGGTAACCTCTGACAATCCCTGGAATGCTACAACCCTGGAGTGGCAGACCCCGACTCCGCCTCCACACGGTAATTTCACAAAAGTGATCGAAGTGCATCGCGGCCCTTACGAGTACAGCGTCCCCGGCGCGGCGACTGACTTTACTCCGCAGAACGAACCCGAAAAAAACAAGAAGAAGGCTTAACCATCCATGGAAATTCCATATACATCAGAAGCTCGCCCCGATACGGGCTTATATAACGCCAAGCTTGGTATCTGGCTGTTCCTGGCTTCCGAAGTCATGTTGTTTGGAGCCTTGTTCTCCTCCTACATTCTGCTGCGCGTGGGAGCGGACCCGGGCACTTGGCCGCATGGCTTGTTAAATATTCCGATTGGAACATTTAACACCGCGGTGCTGATCACTTCAAGCGTCACGGTGGTCCTCGGTTGGGCGGCATTGAAGATGAATAACTTCAGCAAGTACCGTCTTTGCCAGGCGATTACCTTGCTTTGCGCCCTTGGGTTTATCGCCATTAAGTCTTTTGAGTACGCGGACAAGTTCAGCCATTACGAAGTGTGGTTGAATCAGCCCATCACTGTGAAGCATGGGAACGAGGAAATCCAGACCGACCGTTTGCTTGGGCATATCGACGACCATGGAAAGAAAGCCTATTTCTGGAACACTCAGACGCTTACGGACAAGAGCCTCCAGACATTCACGCTGCTTCCTGACCCTTACCATTACACCATGAGCCCAAAAAAAATGGCTCATGCGAAGAAAGAAGCGGCCGGCAAGGAACATACGCCGATTCAAATCAAGGCGGATAATGTGAAGCGGTTGTCCGCCTTCATTCCAAGTCATTCCACCTATTTTGCGATTTATTTCACGCTCACCGCTTTGCACGGCTTGCACGTGTTGGGTGGAGCGTTGGTCATCTTCTACATCTGGGGTCCTGGCGCCAAAATGTGGAAGACGGATCCGGAGCGTTACACGAACCGGGTCGAAGTCAGCGGCTTGTTCTGGCATTTCGTTGACCTGGTTTGGATCTTTCTGTTCCCTGTTCTTTATCTCCTCTAAGGAAAATTTATGAGCGACCATTCACACGCGGACATTTCCAAGCACGTTAAGACCTACATCCTGATCTTCGTTGCTTTGCTGGTCGGCACTATCGTGACGGTATTGCTGAACTCGGTGCATTTTGAGAGCATGGCAGTGACGGTGAGCATCGCGCTCTTCGTTGCCTGCATCAAGGCCTTCCTGGTGGCGGGCTTTTTCATGCACTTAATGTCGGAGAAGAAAGCTATCTACGCTATCCTTCTCGCCACACTGTTTTTCTTTTCTGGGATGATGTATCTTACGGTCTGGAGCCGCGACGAGTTGCCCACAGGCAGCCGATACATGGGGGCAACCCGTTCGCTGGGAACCAGTCACGCTCCAGCAGCTGAACACAAGTAGTCCGTGTCACTTAAAGCATTCCATATTATTTTTGTCACGGTGTCTATTCTCCTGGCCTTGGGTTTCGGAGTTTGGTCGCTGGTGCACTACGCGGATGAGAGGCGGGGCCTGGATTTGGCTTTCGGAATCGGGTCGATTCTGGCAGCGGTCGGGCTGGTCTTTTACGGCCGCTACGTGCTCAAAAAACTGAAAGACATCAGCTATTTATGAATCTGACTAAATCTGCTTGGTGCCGGGTGATGCTCGGCTTAATTGCCAGCTTGGCCCCACAGTCGCTCTTTGCCTGTGCTGCCTGCTTCGGGAAGAGCGATTCATCCATGGCCCAAGGATTGAATATGGGCATCTTCAGCCTTTTGGCTGTCGTCCTTTTCGTCCTAGGCGGCTTTGCAACACTCATCATATTTCTGGCACGCCGCGGGGCGGCTTACGCAGCCCAAACTGCACAACTTTCAGAAACCACCAACCAGTCCTAAACACCATGCTCGATTTATTTAAGCTTCCTCTCCTGGCCTCCAAAGAAGGGGCTGATGTGGATAAGTTGATTACGTACGTCCATCTGCTGATGCTGGCGTTGTTTGTTGGCTGGGCCGCCTATTTCCTGTATGCCATCTTCCGTTTTCGCCAGAAGCGTAATCCGAAAGCGGATTACCTGGGCGTAACCAACCACGCTTCCAACTACATTGAAATCGCCGTGGCTGGCATTGAAGGTGTGCTCCTTTTCGCGTTCGCCATTCCGCTTTGGGCGCACGCGGTGGATAGATTCCCCGAGGAAAAGGATTCCACGGTGGTGCGTATCACTGGCCGCCAGTTTAACTGGATAGCTCGCTATCCAGGAGCTGATGGCAAGTTCGGCTCCAACCGCGTGGACCTGGTTACTGCTGAGAATATGATGGGACTCGACAAGAGCGACCCAGCCGCGAAAGACGACGTTGTCGCGGAAGGCTCCGAGGTGGTTGTGCCCGTAGACAAACCAGTCATCGCTCATATCAGCTCCCTAGACGTTATCCATTCGTTTAAAGTGGTGCCGTTGCGCGTCACGCAGGACGCGAACCCGGGTATGAGCATTCCATTGCATTTTGTTCCGACCAAAACGAACACCTACTTGATTCAATGCTCCCAGCTTTGCGGCAACGGACATTACGCGATGAAGGGTTACTTCAAGGTAGTGCCGCAAGCAGAATATGATGCTTGGCTACAGTCCAAGAGCGGGGCAGCGGCGAAGCCAGCAGCCAATTACGAGTAAACTGTCAATTCTCACTGCACAGCGGCGCTGTCTCGCAGGCGGCGCCGCTGAATTTTTTATGGCGTGGTATTTTAAATCGCAATGAATTCTCCCGGCCGAAAAATAGAATGGTTGGTATGGGGAGCCCTGGTGCTGACCATTCTGGGAATCGCTGGTGCGTTTGTTTACTCAAAGTTGCGCGGGGCTGCTTCGGGTCCCCCTCTGCCGATCATCACAAAAGGGCTTCCGTCGTTTACGCTGACCAACCAATCCGGGCAGGTAATCACACAAAAGGATCTGGAAAAAGAAATTCATTTGGTGGATGTGATCTTTACGCGATGCGCTGGGCCTTGTCCGAAGATGACTCGCCATATGGCTGAGCTACAATCAAAACTTCCCATCAAGTTCCTCACGATCACCACGGACCCGGATTTTGACACGCCGGAGATCATGAAGCGGTATGGAGAGAAATTCGGGGCAGACTTCCAACGCTGGACTTTTCTTACCGGTTCCAAGGGAGAAATCAAGCGCCTGGCTCGGGAGGGATTGTTGCTCGTGGCTGAAGAAAAAGCCGCTGAAGAAAAAACCACGCCAGAAGATTTGTTTATTCATGCGACGGTTTTCGTGATGCTCGACAAACACGGCAGGGTCCGGGGTCAGTTTGATAGCACGGAAGAGGATTTCCTGCCCAGGCTGAATCGCGCAGTGAAACGACTTTCGAGGGAACAATAAAAGGCAACCATGGCTCTCTCCGATCTGCCTGCCGTCAACGCTTGTTTAAATAGCGCGAGCACGATTTTGCTCACTGCCGGTTACATCCTGATTCGGCGCAAACGGCAGAATGCTCATCGCAATTGCATGATTGGCGCACTAGCCACCTCCACCCTGTTCCTGGCGTGTTATCTTTATTATCACTATTACGCGCGCCGCACCGTTTTCACGAATCCCGAGTGGTTCAAACCGATTTATCTGACCATTCTTCTCACTCACACCGTCCTGGCAGTGGTGATCGTGCCGATGATTGTTCTGACCGTGGTGCCAGCACTCAGGCAACGCTTTGATCGACATCGCAAAATCGCGCGTTGGACCTGGCCGTTATGGATGTACGTGTCGGTAACAGGTGTGATCATCTATTTCCTGCTTTACCAAATTTTTCCGCAGCGTTGAGCAGGCGTCAGGGCAGCAGTTTTCCGACGATGGTGCTGATAGCTTTTCCTTCGGCTCTGCCGGCCGCTTTGGCCTGGACGGCCTTGATGACTTGGCCCATATCTTTCTTGGTGGTGGCACCCGTTTCCTGAATGGTGTCCTTGACTAACTGCTCCAGTTCCTCAGGCGCCAGGGGTTTGGGCAGGAAGGCTTCGAGGACGCCAATTTCCTTCTCCTCCTTTTCCGCTAACTCCGGTCGGCCACCGTTCCGATATTGTTCCACGGAATCACGCCGCTTTTTAACTTCCTTTTGGACCAGGGCGATGATTTCCGGGTCGGGCAGGCTTTCGGTTTTCTTCTCGATCTGGGCATAACCCATGGCTGACTTGAGCAAGCGGAGCGTTGAAAGCCGATCGGCATCCTTGGCCATCATGGCCGCTTTCAGTTCCTGTTGGATTTTTTCATGGAGCGACATAGAAGGGTAATTTGGTTCCTATTCTGACGATTCGAGGTTCTTAAGCGCGTCGCGAACCCTCGCCGCGGCTTCGTAATCTTCGCGTTTGACTGCCTCGTTCAAGTCTAGCTCAAGTTTTTCCCGCTTGGTCATTGGGCGGGTTTTCTCAAGTTCGGTGAGCCAGTTTTGGAGAGCCTGCATCTCGCTACTTTGGTCCTGGAGATCCGCTCGGCCAAACGACTGGTAGAAATCACGGATGGCTTCCAATCCCTCCTCTACGGCGCGGATAGCTCCTACATGGTTCTCGATATCGAGCTTCTGAGTTGCCTGGGCGCGTGTGCGGACCATTAAAACCTGGGGCCGGAATTGCTGGAGCGACCATGCCATCTCCGGAACTTCGGCGAACTTTTCCACAAAGTCCACCACCTCAAGATTTCGGCCGGTATCGCGCGTCGCTCCTTCGTAATCCTCAAGTTGAAGGAAGCAGATATAGCGGTGATGGAACTGTAGGAACTCCAATTGCAATTTTGTGCAATCCTCGGCCTTGAGAGTAAAACCTTCTTCGCTGCCGTCGTTTTTAGCTGCGTGCTGTTTGAGTTTTGAGAGGAAAAAATCGTAAATCGAGGCGTATCCAAAAGGCCGTTTGCCATCGGGGCGTCCATTGGCATTCATTTGCAACAGGCCCAGGTCGACGCGCAATTGAATTTTTTCCTGGCCATCCTTGCCCTTGAATTTTCTCACGACCACCTGGCCCGGTTCGTAATCCCATTGATCCAGGAGATGAGATATATCGAAATTCATGCAGTGAATATGACTGGGCAGAAAATTCAAGTCAACGCAGAGCTTTCCCTACAGGAGCGATAGGGCAAGAGCCTCCAGGCTGCTTAAAACCATTCCGCCTTTTCATAGGATTTAAAAAACATTGAGCGTGTCGAGCACCGCTTTTGTTTTGGGGACCTCGTGCGTGCGAAACAAATCAGTTTTCCCCAGGGCGGCAAGCAATCCAAAGAACGGCTCGGCGCTCCGCACTTCCTCACCAAAGTATTCAAACCCATGCGGCAGCGCATGGCAAATGGGAAAACCCAGGGTGCGCAGCCGAAAGGTGTTCAGAAACGTCTTCATCTGGTGCCGGACACGTTCCGCGCTGTCCTGCAGGTTGCGGTAATAGAAGCCCATTCCGGGATCAATAAAGATTTTCTCCAACCCCTGAGCCGAGGCCTTTTCGATTTCTCGCGAGAAGAATTCGTGCAGCACGGCAACAAAATCCCCTTTGAAATCCAAGTCGGTCACCTCCCGGACGTTCGCCCCCTGGACAAAGCAAATGATAACCGCAGCGTCGTGGTCCGCTACCATGCGGTAAATTTCCGAGGTGCCTTGTGTTCCCGTCAGGTTGAGAACATTTGCCCCAGCCTCCAGGCATCCCTTGGTCACCGTGAGATGGTAGGTTTCCACCGACACAAGGATGTTTTCTTTTCTGAGTTCACGCAGAACCGGGATCAACTTCGATTGTTGGCTGGCCTCGTCCACTCGGCTGGCCTGGGCCAGTGACGATTCGGCCCCGAGGTCAATAATTTGGGCGCCCTGGGCGTGGAGAATCCTCCCCCGCTGCACGGCCTGCTCAGCATCGAGGCAAACACTTTCCCGGTACCATGAATCAGCGGAAAGGTTAATCACTCCCATCAGGGCGGGTCGGGAATTAAAGCGGAAGTTCTGGCCTGCCAGGGCAAATTCTCTTACGCGGGCTCCTGCCGCAGCCCGATTGGTTTCAAGCAACTCCGCCAAATATTCCAGCGTCAGCATGGCGAAAGATGAGCAAGCAGGGCAGGGAAGTCAACCGTGCCCGAGGGCGGGGCGGGCAAGGTGAAAGGATAAAAAGTTTGGTGCGCCCGGCGGGAATCGAACCCACGATTCGATTCTGCCCCTTTTGAGGGTAGTTTTCCTAGGAAAAGTGGCGGTTTTGACTTGATTGACAACCTTGGATGTTGTAAAACCTGTTGTAACATATGGCAAGCATTCGAAAGAGTCCAAACTCTACCTTCTGGCAAGCTGTCTTAACCCTTGAGGATGGCAGCAGAACTAACCGTTCCACCAAACAAACTGATAGGAGAAAGGCGCAAGATATAGCCGACACTTGGCAACGCACCCTGGACGATGGGCGCAAAGGAAAATTAGTGGAGGGACAACTTTTAAAGACCTTCAATGATTTATTGGTGCGCGTGGGTGTGACAGAAATTAGGGATGTCACTGTTGAGGATTGGCTAACCAAGTGGGTGAGCGGCAAGGATGAAAGCACTGCAAAGCGATACGGGCACAGCGCCGATGTCTTCATGAGGTTTTTGGATAGAAAAGCAAAAGGCCCATTGGAAGCAATTACCTACAATGACATTTTGGGATTTATTGATTCGCGCCAAAAAGAAGGTGTCGCGCCAAAAACAATTTCGATTGATGTTAAGAGTCTAAACAACGCCTTTAACATAGCGGAGCGCACCCAAATTATTAGCAATAATCCCATCAAACACGCGTTAGCCATCAGACCTATCAAAATTGAAACATCTGAAAAGCACCCGTTCACCGATGCACAGGTAAGAGCTTTGCTGCGAGTCGCGCAAGGGGATTGGAAAACAATGGTTATGTTAGGATACTATACAGGGGCAAGAATTGGAGATTGTTCTAACATGCAGTGGAGGAATATCAAAATTAACAATGGGATAACCATTATCGATTACATAGCAGAAAAGACAGGGGAACCTGTTGTTGTCCCAGTCCATCCCGCGCTAGAATCTTACCTTCAGAATTTGCGGCAAAAGTCACAGAAGAATTTTATTTGTCCAACCCTGGCAGGAAAGGGAACTGGAGGCGCACATGGTTTAAGTAGCACATTTTCTAAGTTAATGGTTAAGGCGGGAATCGACGCGCCAAAAATCGAAGGCAAGGGATTGAGAAAATTTAGTCCATTAAGTTTTCATAGTTTTCGGCACACGTTCACAACGAACCTTGGCAATAACAACGTGAACCAAGAAACACGAATGGCATTGACGGGCCACAAGACAGAATCAGTTAATTCGGGATATACTCACCTAAATCTTCCAACGTTGAATGCGGCAATTGCAAAGCTTTCGACGATGAACGAAGACACAGTTTAATAGATGAGGCAAAACAAAAGAGAGCCAACTTGCGTTAGCTCTCTGTCACACCACGTTTTGCACTGTTTAGGATGTGAGGGGGCTTAGACCTCACCTCTATTATAGTGAAAGTGTTATATATTTAAAAATTAAAGGCGGCCTAGCCAATGAAAGAAGCTAAGCCGCCAAGTTGCAAAAGGAGTAAGAATAGGTATATGACTTTCTACAGAAGAACCCACTTCCCTTATCACTAATGGGAATCCCTTTTGCGTTAGGATGGCGAGCGCCACCCAAATTATTTCCGAATATCAAACCAGATTTTAACAGGCTTTCCATTATGTTCCGTCGCACCTACTGAAAGCTGATAGCCTTTTCTGCCTTCCTTCTGACGCTCCTTAACAAAGCTATCAATGGTTTGCTCTTGTTTGGATTCCTTGCCTTCAATTTGCAAGCCACCATTATCTAAGGTGAGGCCAAACTTTTGCTTTAAGTATTCGTGACGGTCTTGAAGGTGTTTACTAGGCGCGGTATTCTCCTCGATTAATCCTATCTTATGGCCGCGCTCATATTCAAGTTTGCCGCCATACTTCTGATAACGCTTTTGGCGTTCCTCTGATTGATACTTAAACATTTCAAATGCTTCATTTGCGTTCATACTGTTTCCCCTTCATTTTGTAAGGTGTCTTTTGTGTGCTGGATTAAATCTTGAAGACGGTCTAAGGCAACTTGTTGCTGAGCTTCTGTTACGGGATAGCATAAATCGCTAGAAGTATCCTCATTAAAGATGTTGTTT
>JAQGOV010000620.1 GCA_028293425.1 Verrucomicrobiales bacterium | reverse complement strand
ATCAATCCCCAGTTCCAAAGTGCCCGAGCAAATGGCGGTGGCGTTCCCAGCCGTTTTCAGCTTGTTTTCAGCCTCTTCCCGCAGTTCCTTGGACAGTGACCCATGGTGCACACAAAATGGATCCACCGGGAGCTTGGCTGCCTGGACCCGTTCCCGGAGCCCGACGGCCAAAGTCTCAATGGTAGCCTTGTCATTGATGAACACCAGATTGGTGGAGTCCTTGCAATGGCGAAAAATATCCTCGGCAATCTCATCCAGTTCCTCTTCCTTCCTGGCCTGCTCCTCCACCGGCACTGGGGCCAATTGCGGAGCCGTCTCTTGATTGAGAGGTGTTTCCCCTGCAAAGGCCTCGGCATCCAAACTTTGAACCAGCTCCAGCGCCGTTCCGGGAGCGAGGCGAGGTTCCAGGGTGGTTTCCGTTCTGGAGCGGGGCCTGCGCAAATACGTTTTAATGGCCAGCTGGATCTCCCGCCGGGGGGCTGGATCGGCAATGCAATCCACTTGTTCGGGGTTGTCTGGGCTGAGAAACCTTTGAGCGGCCAAGGTGTCGGAAAGGGTTGCCGACAAGCCAATGAACCGCGGCTTTCGTCCAATGGCCGTCAAGAGCCGGCTCAACAAGCTTTTCAAATGGATGCCGCGGACATCCTCCAAAAACGAATGGAGCTCATCCACCACCACAAATTCCAAGTGCTCGTATATCCCGGCCATTTGTGAGCCGTAATTGATAAAGTTGGATTCCAACGATTCAGGCGTAATCATGAGAATGCCGGACGGGGTTTGCCGGAAGCGACGCTTCTGCGCATTCGAAACGTCGCCATGCCACCGGTGGACCGGGACCTTCAGGCCTTCGCTCAACTGCTCCAATCGGTTGGACTGATCGTTTATGAGTGCCTTCAGTGGAGAAATATACAATGCCTGGACGGAAGGCTTGGGAAGAGCGGCAACCTGGGACAGGACTGGCAGAAACGCTGCCTCGGTTTTCCCGCCAGCCGTTTGAGCGCAAATCAGGAGATGGTTTTGACCACGTAGAATCAAGCGGATGGCCTGCTCCTGGATGGGACGCAGGTGGGTCCATCCCATCCGATAAATCTCTTTTTGAAGACGCGGATCGAGCAAAGAAAATGCAGTCGTGCTCATGAGGCTACAAGGTGGTTAAGTCATTAGCCGCGCCGGCCAGCCCCCGGTTGGCCGTGCCACCGGTTGTGGTTCCGGGGTCGCCCTGGTCGGTCGGTGCAGAGGCAAGGATGGGGATTTGGGCAACCAGATCTTGCCACTGCTTACCCGGGTTTTGTTCCAGCAGATTCAATAGGCCGATAAAACTACGGACTACCTCTCGGGGAGTTTTGAAAAACTCGGCGCCGAGGGTTTGGCTTGCTTTGTGGAGCACGGCTGCAATGGCCTCGTCGGGAACGAGGTATTTACCGAGGTCACCGTAAGCATGAACATGCCGAATTCTCTGCAGGAGGACGAACAGATCTTCCGGGCACAACGGCTTGAGCCAAATCACCGGCCCTGAGAAATCAACCAGGCCTTCCGAAGCAAACGTGTTCGGGGCCAACCGGGAGCGCAATGCCTCATAGCTATAAAGGCCCCGACGAGTATCTTGGATAAAGTCATCTGTGCCGGCAAAAAGGAAACCAAGATTCTTGGCATTGCCCTGGAGACAATCATTCAGGATGGTCAGCAGAACATCGAAATTGGCTTGGCGCATTGCTCCATTGGCGATGCGATGGGACAGCACCACCATTTCATCCAGGATGACGAAAAGCCCCTTATAGCCCGCCTTGACACAGAAAGCAGCCAAGAGCTTCAGGCTTTCGTAGAAGTTCTCGTCCGAGATGATTTGATTTACCCCAAGTTCTTTTTTGGCTTCAGTCTTGGTCGAATATTCAGCCCGCAACCACCGCAAGGCTGCCGCCATTTGGGGTTCGTTGCCAGTCATGTAGCTTTCGTAATATTTGCCGAGAACCTGAGCGAAGCTATACCCACCCGCGTGTTCCTGGAGGCTTTTCAGATCCTGCTGGATGCGGAGCTTAACCTCGTCTTCACTGCCGCCCCCGGTGCGTACTTCGTGGTGAATCTGGGAAATCCACTTTTCAATCACAGTTTGGAGTGCGCCCCCTCCCGGTTTAGATTTGATGGCCGCATTTTTGACGAGTTCAGAGTAAAGGGCGCGGGCTTCTCCTTTGGATGAAAAAAGGCGTCGGCTTGTCGTAATATCCGCCTGCACAACCACCAGTCCTTCCTTAAGCGCCAGGGTCTTGGTCAAATGAAGCAGGAAGCTTTTTCCACTGCCAAAGGGTCCAGCAACCAACCGGCAGGCTGCCCCCCCTTCCTTGACACGGCCAATGTCCTTGACCAAGGCTTCCAGTTCCCATTTCCGCCCAACTTGAACGTGGTGGATGCCTTCGCAAGGAGGAAGTCCGGCCTGGAGCGGCTGAATGACTCCGTCGCGTTCGCGTTGCGGAATATTTTGTTTAGAACTCATATCGTTAGATCCTTTCATGGGTAATTACGTGCTTGTGGATGGTGACAACCTCCTCGCCTGAAAGGAGGTATTCGTTAAATTCATTTATGGCCCACTCGTTGAGGGCGTCATACGCCGCCCGAGGCATCAGATGGCCATGGAGCACCAGCAAATCGAATTCGGCCCGGGGCCAGCTGGGGCGAGTGAGAAGCTTCTCAAGAATGGCACGGTAGTGAACTGGGAGACCGCGGAAGATGGGGTGCGCTTCTTCAACTGCTTCGGGGACAGCGGACCCCTTGGGTTCACGGTTCTCCGCTACCCTCGGAAGGGACGCCACGGATTCCGGATTCTGCTCGGCCTCAGTATCAGCATCGGCAAACTGCTCGGAAAGAAATTCCTGGACCTCCCTTGTTTCATCCTGAATCCTCGCAATTTCCTTGGGGTCCAACTGCCGAACGGGCTGGGTTACTCCGGATCGCGGGATGGGGGTACCGGCAATATTCGGGTCTGCTACTTGAACGAGCACTAAATCCGAGGCTGCACCACCCTCCTGGTTCACCGGGTGGGCAATGGTTTCCATCAGGGGTGCCAATGCTTTGACGGCTCGGTTAATAAATCGCCGCTCCGCCCATTCAATTGGTGGATTTGCGGCGGCCACGCTCACGATTAACTTCGCCACTTTTTCTCGCCGACATCGCTGCACCTGCTGCGCTAAGGCCTTGATTGAATTCCTTGGTTGCCAGTCCCGGGTCAGGATCTTCTCGAGCATCCCAAGCCGGGAACGGTCCGATGGGCTAATCCGGAACTCCTGGTTCAAAATTTCGTGGAAGCTCGCCAGTCTGGCTTCACGTTTTTTGGCATTTGCAGCCGAGAGTTGGATGCATAGTTCCAAAAAAGCGGCGGCATCGATTGCCTCCCGGTGAGGTGCCAGAAGTGTTCCAGATGCCGGCTGCCAAACCACCACCTCCTGATCCAACTCATACCGCTTGCAGCTATGACGCGCATCCGGTTCCAGACAGTAGCCGAACGAACCAATGAACTCCGCCAAAGCTAGGCTCCTTTTCGCATTCAAAACGCTGCGTTCCCGAAAGCGCAAAAGCTCCGCTACCTCATGGGCCTTCAGGACGAAGCCATCCCCCATTGGCGTTGCCGATTTCAGAAGGTCGTTCCATCGGGCCAGGAAAGGGTTGTAAGCCTCCGAGCGAAGCGGTCCAGGCAGAGCTTGGTGAATCTCAAGGTCGGTCGCCGATGTCCCGGGTTTATTTTTTAGACCTGCGTAGGCCTCGAGATCTTGGAGACAAACGTTCCACAGACCCACCAGGGGAAATAGCTGTTCCGGGAACGCAAAAACATCCTGGAAGGACAAGGTTTGTTGACCTGGTGTCAGATTATTCACCAACCCGGGGTTGAATGGATGATAATGAATTTGGTCTGCTCCGGCTTCTCGGAGTAGAAAGCCACAAGGAAATTTTTTGCGGAAGCGCAGCAGAAAGAGGTCCCGGAGTTCGGGTCGGATGGAATTGGTGATCTCATTCTGGAAAGAGCGCCTGAGGTATTCAGCTGCTTCGAACGCGAGTTCACCGGGGATCCGTTGTTCAGCCATAAAATAAGCGGAGAGCAGCAGGGGGATGTTCTCCTCACCTGCAGAGTGCTCGAAAGGGATACGCAGCCAGCCCATTAACCGGAGGTAATAGTCTTGCCCAAAGCGGTAAGCCCAGAAGTGGGCCAAGTTGTAAAAACAAGTCCGAAGCGCCCGAATTTGTGGGTGTGCCGAATAATGATGCAGCAGCGCAACCGCTGCCTCCAAAATACCTGGTTCCCGAGCGGCATCCACCAGAAGTCTGCGTTCAAAGCCGCAGAGATATAGCTTTAGATCAGCGAAGGACCGAGTTTTCGGATCAGTGTCTCGACATCCGTTAGCCAGCCACCCTAGATAGCACCCCCGTGCCCCTGGTGTCATGGCAAAGAAGGGTTGCAAACCACTCTCTGCTCCCCTGAGAACCGGTTCCGGATCGCTCGCAGGAAGACCTGGCACAATGGCGGACGGTTCTTCTGGAACCCACTGTATCGCCGTGTAAAAACCCCCGCAGTTTATTTTGGTTGCGCCATAGGAAATTGGATTCCCAGGTGGAACCCAGTTTAGTTTTTCGGGTTTAGGTGGTGGCGAGAGGAAACGATTCATCCATCCAGGACGGACCCCCCCTGGCAGCGGTCTGGATTTGGGAAAGGCGTTGTTCATTCGCTGTCGGGCTGCAATGACCGCCGGATTTGAGACAGCAGGTCGCGGAGCCCGGCTGGTTCCCCTGGGTTCTGGATAAAGCTCTCAACTTCGTCCAGCAATTGCATCGCTTGTCCGATTCGCTCTTGAAGGACCTCTCGGGAAACATCCGGCTTGGTTTTCTTTTTTCGAGGAGACTGGAAGCTTTCAACAACCCGCTTAACCATCGCAGCTGTGATGGGTTTTCCTTGGGCCTGCTGCGCGGCCTCTGCCCAAGCCTTTTGGGCGAGGTCGGTGGTCAAACGGGTTAGCGGTCGCAGCTGCGATTCGGTGGCAGGCACAGGAGTGTCTCCAATTGGAGACAGATTTTTCATGGTCCGGTGCGCGTCGATTAAGCGATAAGCCTGAGCACGACTTAACTCCCACTTTTGGTTGCAGTAGCTTTCGAACGACCCAAAGGATTCCCGATAAAGCCGGTCTCTTTGGATCTGGTCCAGGGCGGCGCCAGCTTTGATAAAACCGGCCCTGAATAACCGGATCTCCTCCTCGCATTGGTTGAGATGATCCTTTTCGCTTGCGGAAAGGCCTTTATCGGCCGCGCTGGTGCCAACGGGAACAACGCCACTGGTTTCAATGCATTGCAGCGGGTTTGTCATGTGGGAAGGAACGGGTATCTGGCCTTCAGCAATTGGTGGGCTATTCATAAGCTTCGAAGCGTTGATGGGTTCACGGGTGCGGTTAGGACTGGCCGCGGGCAGGCAGCGGGGATTCGGTCAGAAAGCGGCGCAGGTCAGCCCGGGAAACAAACACGATTTTTCCTTTGCCGTAGAACGGTAAACCCCGCTTATTGTAGGCCCTCAGGGTGTTGGCGGACAGGTCGACCGCTTGCTTACTTTTATTGAGTCGAAAAAGGTCAAAATCCTTTTCGGGAGCTTCGTGAGCTTGGTTGAGTTCATCTACATTCATTACAACCTTCTTACACCACAGTCCTCGCGGGTGATCGGGGGGAATCTCGGGAATCTGCTAAAAACTATTAGCTAAGAAAGGACACCGCCAAAAACCCAAGCGGCAGGATTCATGGCAATGCTTTTTAAACTCATGGCCATGCATGCGCCCACCGGGAATCGGGATGTAAAATTATGTCGCTTCGCTTGGCCTTCCGGAACTAAGCGCAGCCCCAAGTCCTTGCATCGATCAGCCACTCTGGAAGGGGATGCAAGCTTACCTTCAAATACATGGCTGGCGACCTTCCAAACCTGGTGATAGTTCCAACCGTATTCCTCCACCAAAGGCCAAATCTCATGTGCCCACGTGTTGAACTGGAGAGGATCCACCGCCTTTTTGGTCTTGGGGACTAGTTTGACGTCATTTCGCACTCGCTGCACTTTCTCCGGATCCAGGCATTCGCAGTCCTGGCGGAACTTGTCCAGGAGCCCCTCATTTAACCAGCCAAGCTTCTCAGCCGCACCGACAAATGCACTTTCCTTCACAAGCGGGTCTTCATGCTTGAGCTTGCGGCAACGCTGCTCCAGGTAATAACGCCAAGAAACCATGGCGGCCCTGCGCCAACGTGCAAAGCGTTTAAGCCAATAGCCGTAACACTCGGGGGAATAATCGAACCATTCGGCGAATGGTTTTTCGGCAAGGAATTTATCGATGGGTTTGCCCTGTTCGATGTAACGAACGAGCAAGAACTCAAGGCCGGTCCGGTGTTGCGCGACCAGATAGGTTGAAAGCTCTCCCAGTCCAATCTGAGGTTTTGCAGCCTTTTCCGTATGGCTCCCGATCACCGCTTTCGCGAAAGTCGGCACGTAATGCAGGCGGAACATGAATTCGTCTTTTTCGGGATCATGTTCTCCGGGAAAGGTGGGTGGTTGCACCGCACAGAGAGAAAAAGCTACACGCCTTTCAATGGCGTTTTTAGCGAAACGGAGGAAGCCTTGCGATGGTCCTAAAATTTGAAGTGAGTTCGTATTCACGGGCAAGCACCTTGATGAATAAAATCCACCAGCATCCGCTTATGGGGTAAGGAGTAGTGAGCAGTTCGTCGCATAAAAAGCTGCAGGAAACTCACGAGTGCGCCATTCTTTCGGCCACTCGTTCCAGTCGCCACCGTGCCGGTGATTGAGCTTCATCGGGAGTCCCCGGGAGAACGGGTTTTGCCAAGTTGTTTTGAGAAAGAATGCCACTCCTGCAGCCTGGCATTGGCGGCGCAAATCCAAGGCCCACTCGACATGAAGAGGTCGTGCCAAAACATCGCTACCGCCGCCCACGATGACCCAGTCGATACCGGACAGGTCCAACTTCACGGGTCCAAGGAGCGGTTCCACGGAAAGTCCCCGGAGGCGGCTCGGCACCTTGCGCAGTTGCCCTATCCGCCCTGCCGTCGCTTGTGAAGTAACTGTGGTCATTGCCATCAGGTTCTCGGGCCAAACCTTCCCCTGCTGCTCCAGGTAACGGGCAAAACCCGCCATTCGGGCTGGCCGCTTGGTAAGCCAGAGCCATTGGTGGCGCCGTCCTTCGGCTGAGGTAACGGATTCAATAATCTCCTGGTCAAGGTATTGGAAGGGCACATTTTTACTCAGGGCGTCTCCCATGTCCGAAATAAAGATAAGCCGCCAAGGGATCCCCTTCAGCCAAGCCTTTTCGTGGAGTTCTGTGTTGGTAGGTGATTCCCACGATGCCGCCTCGGCCATGCGGCCCGGGAAGAGCTTGGGGACTTCGAATTGGTCAACGTAACCCTTGACGCCCGCGCGGTTTGTTCCAAGCAGCCCGGCATAGCACTTGGCTTTTTCCCGGATGACGTCCACCACCGTTTCAAAAGCGGGACCAGATTTCTGGCCGGTGATCCGCTTTGCCAGGACGAGTCGGTATTTGTAGATGGCTGAAGTATCCCGTCTCCCAACCACCCCAGGGACCCGTTCCTTCAACTCTTCTTGCGAAAGCCCTGCTAGGGCGGCCAGACGTTCAACGATTGCTTGGATGATAACCGCTGGAGACGACCAAAGCTCGCAGCCGTCACAGCCCGCGACCGGGTTGATGGTGCTATGACACCATTGGATGTTCGTGTTTTTCATAGGGCTTTTACGCGCCTTTTTCGAGCGGCTTGGGTTTACCGACTTCCTCAAAGTTGGTGCTATTGTAACGAGCTCGTAAAGGTTCCGGCTGGATCGTAGTAATTTTGAACTCAAAATATTTGCCTGGTTTCCGCTCCTCTTTGAGGGCAGCTTGCTTGGCATATTCGACCAGCAGTTTTTGCAAATGGTCTGCCAACTGGATCACAGCGGTCTGGATAAAAACCATCGTGAAGAGCTTCTCAAAATTGCCTCGTGTTGTTGCAATGTGGGATGCCGTCAGAGCCAAGGGCAGTTCATTATGGCCTTCAAATTCCACAATGGTTTGGCCGTGACCTTTGACAGTGAGGCGGAATTTCATTTTCAGGTCCTTCGCACGGGGCGCCGGGGGTTGGGAATTGGATGTTTCAATCGCTGCCATCTGGTCCCGCTGATTAATTGCAGTTGTCATTTTATCCCTTTCTACAGGTCGCTTTTTCATTTCGCGCTGCTCTGTCTTCATTCGGATAATTCCTAAGCAACCTTGCGGTCTTCGTCGTGGTCGACCGAAACATCCTTCTCTGCCGGGTTTGCTTCAGGTGGGATGGCAGGTTCAAACTTTTCAGTAAGAACTTGATTACGGTCCTTCTCGCCGCTCAAGTACGGGTTTTGAGAGTCACCGGTGTCCTCTGCCGATTGATTGCGCTTGTACTCGATCTGCAGCTCTTGCAAATAACATGCCAGCTTGATGACGGTGGGCTTGTAGATCACCAGGTCGAGCAATGTTTGAAAACTACGTTCTGTGGAGCGGATGAGACCTTCGTGAAGTCCCATGGGCAGTGGACAAGAGCCGGCCATCTTGACAATCATATCCTCTCCGGCTTCGACGATGACTTCGTAGCGCAAATTGAGATCGTCCTTTTCCCAGGGAGGGACGGGTGTTTCTGTCACTTGTGTTTCGTTGACTTTATTTGGTGTTGTCATGCTGATGGAATTTTACCCTTGGTAGCGCCGCTGCGCAGGTCTAACCGTTTGCCACGTTAAGAAATATTTTGCATACCCCCCGTCCCAGGCGTCCCAGGCGTCCCAGCCGTCCCAGTTGGAGGAAGCACCGTAATTTTGAGACCCAGATCCCGGTAGCCGCGGCGGTTTGTGTGGTCTCCGGGACGGTCTTCACTCTCGCGGCGGAGCGAATGCGACCTATTCTTACCCGAGAACGTCCCTTCGATCAGTGCCGGGACAATCCGCTGGAACGCGGTGTCCCCAAGGACGGGAAGTTGTTGGTTTTGGCAGAACACCCGGTAGGCGGCAAAGAGCTCCAAGGTGGTAATGTTGCTGCCCTTCCGACTTTCCAGAGCCGTGTCTACGAATTGCTGCAATCCAGCCTGGTAATCCGGGAGGTCAACGACACCGGAAAGCCTCATCGTTTTCACGAGCCGGCGGACATAGTCATCCGTACAGAAGGGCAGCAGTTTTGAAGCTCGTTCCTGGACAATCTGGAACAGTGCTTGAAACACCTTCGAGAGCACAACATCCTCGTTTACCTTCTGCCACTTAGACTTTGTAATATCGAATTCAAAAAAGCTCCTGATGCGAGGTTCATATTTGATGCGAGTTTTATACGTGAGAAGCTCTGCAAAAAACGCGTCATTAGGCAATAGTCTTCCTTTGGAAGGCGTGTATTGGCTGTGGTGTTTGGTAATCAGCCACTCAATGTAGAAGTCTTCCTTGTGCTCAGCGGAGAAGTTTAGACCGAGAAAATCAACCTCCTTGACCGGGTTCGCGTTTTCGAAGTGGATGTCAGCCGCGTGTTCAGTCCGGTCATAAACCGGAACAATACGGCCGTCGGTTAATAGATCCAGGCCTTCGAGGGGGCGGCTCTGGGGGTAAAAGCCTGCACACTTGAACAGGATAGTCACGCTGTCCCGCTCCGAAACGGTGGCTGTATCGGTAAGGATTGGGTTGACTGCAATAAATTTGTTAAAGCCGTAACGACTGTGAAACCGTAACGCTGCGAGGTTCCCGCTGTTCTGCCCACAAACGACGCCGATGCTCGATGAAATGAGCTGGCTAATATTCTTTGTGGACATGGACCGTTTCAGGTCGGCTGACTCCCAGTCGAGACCGATGGGGTTCAGGGTTACTTTGTCCAAGGGGACGCAAACAGTTCCGGGTAAAGTCTTGATTACCCGCTCCACCGCATAGTCCGTCGCAATCAACTGTTTCGGTGTATAACTTTCTTCAGGGTCAAATGACATATGCTGTTCTACTGTTTTCGTTTACGTTCGCTGTTTAAATGGGAGATAGGGCCTGCAATTTGCCTGGCGAATACCCGAATGCTCAGCCGCTGCAAAAGTGGGTAAGGAATCGAGGGGGCCGGATAAAATGATGGGGTTCTGCTGCGAGGCCGGAGGCGCAGCACACATCCCCCGGACACTTCGGAACCCAAAAACTCACCGCCTCGGTGAGTAGTAACTTTCAGTCCGCTGGAATGAAGTGAAGAAAAGGTATCCGAAGTGTCCGGACTCCAGGACGATGCCAACCAAGAAGCTTTCAACTTTTGCATGCGATTCCTTTCCACCCCCGTTGCTGGCGCCCCTGGTGATCGCGGATGTCATTCCTGGCCGGCACGCCGAAGATGTTGGATACCAGTGTGTCGATCCTGCTGCCGAACGCCTTCTGACTGAGACCATTCCAGTGTTTGCCGCTGCAATAGTTTTGGTATTGGGAGTAGCAATCGCGATGGGTAAGGGATTTCTGGGCTTCCGTATAAAGGACATCTTTAACGAACAAGAGGTCACTGGTGGATTCTGACAACATGTCGTCGACCGCGCTTTTCTGGGCGGCGGTCTGCTCAAGCTGCCAGTCGGCCTGCTTAAGCTGCACCAAGCCCTGCAGCATCCAGTTCAGCACGCCCGACCCTTCGCGGGCTAAAATGAGTTCTGATAGATTATGGATAGGCGCCGTCGGTGGAGGTCCGGTGAAGTGAATTATTCGAAGGCGCCGCCGCCAGGCGTCTTGGTCACCTTCGATTTTGACGGATAACCTGGCATTCGCGGTCACAATTACGTTGAAAGAGCATTTAAGTTCTGGCCGTTCATTGCTGTTTTTCATTTCTACTGTCATGGGGTCTCCGCCGGTTAAGGATTTAATTACGGCCGCACCATCACAGTTAAAAAAGTCGGGCCCGACATCCGGTCCATACAAGAGTGTCCGACCCACAAACCTGCCAATTTCAAACCGCGATGTTAACTGTTTCGGGCGCAGCGTGGCCATCTGGCTCGAACCAAGAATTCCCTTTAGCACCCGGACACAGGTGCCTTTACCACCGCCGGAAGTACCGACCAAAATCATGAGTGCTTGGGAATGGTTGGCACCGGTCAAGGCCAAGCCGCACCACCGCTGAAACAAATTGATGTCCTCCTTGGCCATTGAGGATTCGAGGACACGCATAAAAGTCGGACACACAGCCGAAGGCTCGTAAGGAACGTCGAGCTTATGTCGAAACCCCTGCTCTGGGGAAAATGGATTCAGTTCGCCTGAGTCCAGATTAAGCACTCCGTTTTTGCAGGGAATCAGTTCAGGTGCAGCACCGTCCTTGAAAAAGGACTTGACCGCCAGAAGCCCACGTGCCCGTTGGAGAATCTGGCGGGTTTGGGAACTGCTGCAAAGCCCATACTGCAGATTGGAGACGTCTGTCATTGGGTCGGTGTTCAACGCTGCCTCGCGGATAATCTCGCTTAACTGTGCCCCAAGCGTGTGGTCGCTAACCTCCAGGTAGATTCCATCGCCTGGCGAGTACTGATAAAAGCGCTCCTCAGAGGGGAGAAAAACGGTTGGGGCTTGCGGTGTGCCTGCCGGTCCAATTGCCTCGGCTAAAAAGTCTTCGGATACTGCCGCTACCGTTTTCCGTCCTCCCGATCCATATTTCATCTGGAAAGCATGGCCGCGGTTTTTTGCCACCTTCGGGTACTTCCGACGGAAATACTCGTTGGGACTCCCCTCCTCCGCTTTAGGGTGGTTCCCCGATTCTGGTGAGGCTACAAGCGCAGCCAGCGGCGCTAATGGATTATCAGGCATTACACACCTCGCGGGCAATTGCCAAGGCCGCTATGACCTCTGGGTCTTCCATATGGGCGGCCGTCGCTTCCCTGAACAAATTAAAATCCTGGGCAGACACAATCTCGCCATCTGCGACTACCCTTCGTAACCACTGGCACCAGTCACGGTGCGGTGGCCGCTGTGGCAAATCCAAAATGGGAGTGCCATCAGAATTCGGATTCAAATAGAGCAACGTTTGCTGCCGGCTGCCGCGCCATGCTTGCGGAAGCCGTGAAAGCCTGACCGCGCTGAGAGCACCGGGATCCGCCCCCAACGTCGTCAACATTGGTTTGTGCGGCACCACTATCTCATCCCAGTCGGCTTTGCTGCTGGCGTCGATCCTAACGAGCGCGTGGATGGATCGGCCACCCGACTCGTAGATGGCCACGATGCGAAGCGGCATGCGAGCAAGTGCACGCAGCCAGACGTCGCTTTCGGCTTTGTCGGACTCCAACAACAGAAACCTGAAGCTCGTGATCGACTCTTCCGACCGCCTGGACAGTTTCCCGTTTTGCCGGGGATTAGGGTAGGAAGACCCGTCAACAGGCGCCGTTAGGAACCACACCCCTTCAAAGGCCATTTCGGGGACGTATTGATGGGGGTGCAAGTTTTGCTCCCACAGGAATTGGCCTTGCGATTTGTAGATCGTAAAAATTACCACCTTCTCGCCATGAGAATATAAACACGCCAAAACATCTGCGGACGTAACGTAGGATGGAGAGATCGACGACCGGGAGCAGATGAATTCCTTTGGTTGGCTGATTACCATTGAGCTTGCAAACTTGTTTAATACTGCGGCCGAATACTCAGGCTTCTCTTTAACAGCACCGCTAGGAAACCGCTCTTCATGAGTTGGAAAAACAGAGATAGTTGGGTGTCCTGCGCTGATGTGATCTTTGGCCCGTCTTATCTGGGAATGAATTTTGACCTCATTCGGAACGTCGCCCGCTCCCTGGACCAAACGAGCGATAGTATCGTAGATAACCTCTTCGGGAACACCAAGTGATGCACCCCGGAGCGAAACGTCGTAAGAGGATTTGTCCAGGCAGCCTTTTTCCCATTTCAACGACAAAACAAAGAGGAGCCACTTGCTGTGGCCAGCATTTAAATTAAATTCATGCCCGAATAGTTTATCTTTTTTCAAATGGACCGCCTCTTCGGTTCTCTCGTTTCCTCCATGAGATTACCGCCGACCGAACCCAGAGCGCTAATGCACTCTGGAGCACCTGGCCGTAGGAAGTGGAGCACCGACGTGTCCCGGTCCGCTCAAGGCTCCAAGTGTGTCCAAATTGTCCAACTCAACCGTGTGTGTACAGTCTGAAAATAAAACATCAACTGCCCCATTTTGGCCAATGTTCCAAGTGCGTCCCATAAGCCGTTTTTGATTGGGGTTGATTAACCGTGTGGTGCGGATGCAGAAATGCTTTTTGCGCGCGCTCCGCGTCCTTTCACCGGCTCGAAGCCTCGTCCGGCGGGGGTTGCGACCCGTTTGAACTCGTCTTGCTCTCCTATAAACAAGAAGCCTACTTTTATGGGTTTTAAGCCTACCCTCATCGGGAGTTGCTAATGGCCACTTGGCGGAATAGATTGGTTTCAGCTGGTTGACTCTAATCATCAACATGAAAAGAGCATGCCCAGAAGCATGAAAACGTGTTTGCGAAGAATTGGAAGTGCAATTGTACGTAACGGTTTTGGCAATGTCCAAGCCGCTGCTCAGACATGCCTTCCCGGATTGGAAAAAGTGCCTCACGGCGAGAGTTCCGGTACCGGTTTTTCGCTTCGCGTTCCAGCGTATTCCATGGCTGTGATCACTAGGGACCACAGTCTTCAGGGTTTTAGAGGCTTTACCTCTATTAACCCAAAACGAGTTCATCATGTCACTATTTGGCCTGATGACTCGTCAACCCTCCTACCAAAGGAGTTTTCTTATCAACGTAAGGAAAATCAAAATGCCCGGCTTCATGGCGGGCAAGGGAGAGCTAAAGACTCTTTCCGGACAAATGCAGCATCACCCGTGGAACGGATGATACCCGATAAAGCCGCGATGTTTCTAAACCTGCGACGTTTGCCTGCCTTGCTGGACGTATACCAGACAGCAGTGCTGTTGGGTCGGCACCCGAAATGCGTAATCGCGTTAGTCAGTGCCGGCCTTTTGAAGCCGTTGGGAAGCCCGGCGAAGAACGGCCAAAAGTTCTTCGCGAGTACGGCAATTCTCGAATTGGCCGAAAACGATGAGTGGCTGCACCAAGCTAGCCGTGCTATCGCCAAGTATTGGAAAAACCGCAAAAGCGGAGGAGGTGACCTGACGGTGTAGAATTCGGTTTCTTGTTTGATGAAGGAGGCTCTGGCGAAATAAACCGGAGCCTCCTTTTGCTTTTCCGTTTAGCCTGCCGCTGAATTCGTGTTAGGCCCCTGCTCCGGGGAATCCTTTTTCTCGCCTGAGGTCACCCCAGACTGGCTCGTCTGAAAACTAATCGAAACCACCTTGTGCTCGAACTCCTCCAGACTTGGCACCTTCACTTGGGCTTTTTTGGCATACGCACGGTGTACCGCCTTTGAATTGTGCCCCAGAGCTTCCTGAGCAAAGCGCTCCGGATACCCCACTTGGCGCGCCCGCTCGGCCCAAGCGTAACGGTAGGAATGCAAAGTGACACCTCTGATTCCAAGCCCCTCACACCGGCGTTTGAACTCCTTGGCCCGATGCCGTTCGTGCATTTGGGAGAGTCGCGGAAACAAGGGACCTTCGGCAGGCAGCGTTTTTAGCAACGTGGCCATCCCGGGACCGAAGTGGGTCATGGCCGTTGAATCGGTTTTTCCCCGGGCATAAGCGATGGTTTGGTCGGACCAATCGATGTTCTGTGCCTGGAGCGTCGCCACATCCGTTTGCGATCCGCCCAGAAACCAGAGGAGCGCGTAGAAGGCTTTATACTCCGGGTTATTCTCCCGTTCCACGATCCGTGAATGTTCGGCCAGGGTGATGCCTCGCTTTTCCTTGTAGTGCACCGGAGGCCATTGCTTTTTTGGGATAATCGATCCGGGGACCCAGTTCATATCGACGCAAAAATTGTGGAGTTTGCGCAAATGAACATTGGCCGAAACGCTCCCTGATCGCAGCACGGAAAGCAGGTGCTCGGCCCGCGTTTCTACAAGCTTGCGGGACAATAGAGGAACAAAGGGCTGTTCGCGCGAAGCCCGAAACCACCGGTCCCGGGTCGAACCATGCTTGAGGCCGATGATTTCGTCGAACACTGTTTGCCAGGTTCGTTGATTCATCAGCGGGTCGGCAGCGGACAAGTAGGCCTTGGCGATTTGGAAATTAATCGCGGGCTGCCTCAGGGCTTCGTTGCGCGCCTGGATCAGTTGTTCGGCCTCCTGCGGGTCTTTCGTTTTGAGGCTTTCCCGTTTGCCAGTGTTGGTATCGAAGCAATAAAAGGTGCCGCTGGGGCGGCAGTAGGTACGGTAGCGTTTCTTCATCGGTTTTCTCTTTCTTTCCCAAAGAGATTACCGCCGATCAGGCCAGGAGCGTGCATGCACTCTGGAGCACCTGGCCGCAGGAGTGGAACACCGGTGCCGCACCCGTTCCACCGACCCTTCGGCTGTGCACAACTGTGTACACTTTCGAACCTGGGGGATCATCCAACTCCTTGGCAATCAGTGGGTTTCCAATGGTGCCGGTGGTCGGACTCGAACCGACACGGCCTTTTAAGGGGCCCCAGGATTTTAAGTCCTGTGCGTCTGCCATTTCGCCACACCGGCAAACCAATAGAATCAGGGGTTTGCTGCCCGTCCGCCGATAAACACTTGCACTTGTGACACTAATTGTGACACTGTAACAGCATGAAAGCTAATGGAACGGAGTTGAATCCTCCGGCTGCTACACTTCCGACTGTCACAAAAGCAAGTCATCGACGGGGCGCAACCTACCAGAAGGTCCACGACGCAAGCAAGCGGCCAATACGCGGATTGTGGAAAAGGAACGATCGATTTTACGGCCGACTTGCGGTTGAGCAGGAGAGCGGCGAAAAGCAGTTGAAGTGGGTTCCCCTGCTCGACGGCCAAACCAAGCAGCCGGTTGCCACGGTTGCGGAGGCCGTGAAGGTGTTCAGCCGGTTAAAAGTCCAGCGGGAGGACAACACGCTTCCGGTATTGAAGCAGACTCCGAAGTTTTCAGAGTTCGTGGACTTCTATTTTGAGCACTTCGAAAAGGTGAAGGACGCCAAAGAGGAATCGACCCTCAGCAAAGAAAAAGGACACCTCGCCTTGTGGAAGGAGCATATGGGCGGTGTTCGGCTGGACAAGATCCGCCGCCGCCATATCAACGCGTTTATCAAAAAGCGGCAGGAATCCGGTACAAAGGGCCGAACGGTCAACCTGGACGTGGGGGCATTGCGGAACCTGCTGAACCTCGCAATCGATGAGGAATGGATCAAGGCCCTGCCGACCGAAAACCTGCGGCCGTTGGAGCAGAAGCCGCCCGTCCGCACTTTGCACGAACTGGAAGCCATCAAAAAGCTGTGCGCGAAAGCCATCGAGGTTTCCAAAAACGGTCACCAGTTCACCGACTACATTTTGCTCATGGCCTACTGCGGGAGCCGACGCAATGAAACCCTGCGGTTGAAATGGGAGCATGTAAGCTGGAGCAATCGGCAACTGCACGTCGGAGCGGACCGAGATTCAAAGAACCACGAAAACCGGCACGTGGATTTCAACCCCTGCCTGGAAGCTCACCTTAAGGACATGCTAAAGCGTCGAGCGCCGGATTCAGGATGGCTATTCCCTTCCCCGCAGCGCGGAACCAAGGACATCGCAGCCAAAACATTCCGCGAGACGCTGGAGGCCGCACGGGACGCGGCAGAGCTGCCGACCTTTGGCTTCCATGACTGCCGCCACCACTTTATTTCGATGTGTGTGATGAGCGGAGTCGATTACATGACGATCGCCAAGTGGGTAGGCCACAAAGACGGCGGAGTATTGATCGGGAAGGTGTACGGACACCTAAACGACAAGCACCGGCAGGAGCAAGGCAAGCTCGTCAGGTTTGGTCCGGTGCTGCTGGAGAAAGCGGGTTAAGACTTTTTCTTTCTCAAAACCGGGGCGTGGCCCAACGGATCCCATTTAGTCTCACAGGCAATTTTGTGGCGAAAGTAGTCCGTGTCCTTATATTTCGGGGAGTCCACAAAACCAACCATTGAGGCCAATGGGATGTATTTTCGAATATCTCCGACAAGGTAGTCATGTTCCTTTTCGGTATCGGTGTGGTCCCGAATTACATCGGCGACCTCTCCCTCTAACTTGAAGTCTTCACGCGCCTGGTTGAGAGCTTGCACTAGCCCCATATACACAGCCGGAAGTCTGTTCTTATTGTGTCGCCCGGAACGGACCGCTGCGCGTAATAGAATTTCCGTCCATCCTGCCAGGTTTTTTGCCCATGTGGACGCAAGCTCCTCGCTCTGGCTCCCTATTAACTGCTTCCATTTTTCGAAATGCTCCTTGGTATAGTCTTCCTTCTTTTCTGCAAACCATCTTACCGACCCGTTGCCAGCCGCTAAGTCTCCGGTTTCCACCCCGGTGGCAAAGAAGATTCTGTCCGCCAAAGAATTGGAAAGCGTATTTCGGCCAAGCTCAACGCTGATTATCGTATCAGTGGACACACCGATCATTGTGGCAAATTTCGCTTGAGTGAGTCCCAGGATCACCCGGAGTGCTCGGATTGAGAGGTTTGGCTTTTTCGTTTTCATGCAACTTGTATGCTACAAGTAAAACTACAGTTCACACCGTTTCAATACAAGACATTTAGGTCAACTTGTATTAGAACCTTTCCCGATACATGACAACAGCCATGAATACAGAAAACGAAACAGGCTCAGCTCCCATTGCCTATGACCGGTGGCTTGAGCAACGAGGAAGGTCAAAGGTAACCGGCTGGCGATGGCGCAAGCTCGGCTGGATAAGCCCTATCAATATCTC
>JAQGOV010000598.1 GCA_028293425.1 Verrucomicrobiales bacterium | reverse complement strand
AACTGGAGCTAGACAACGGCACGAACAAAACCCAATCGGATGTCCGAGATCTGTTAGAGACCTGCCGCGTTTCAGACCCAGCGGAGCGGTGGAAACAGCTCGATAAACGCCTCGATGTGCACAAGTTTGTTTCGTTCGTCGCCATGGAAGTCCTGGTTGGGCATTGGGATGGATATGCCATCCATACCAACAATTACCGGCTCTATCATGACCCCAGCACGGACAAAATGGTCTTTATCACTCATGGCTTGGATTGGGCCTTTCGGCGTCCCAACGTTTCAATTGAGCCACCCCTGAAAAGCATTGTTGGAAGGGCGGTTTTTCAAACCCCGGAGGGCAGGAAGCTCTTCCGCGAAAGGATCGGGTTCCTTTCCACGAATGTGTTTCGGGTGGAGGTGCTGACCAACCGGTTGAATGAAGCGATCGCTAAGTTGCGCTCTGCCGGCCTGGAGCCAGCGGCGTTGGTTAAAGTGGAGCGGAACGCCGGGATCATGCGCGAACGCATTGAATTGCGCGGCAAGCGTGTCGCGGAGCAGTTGCGCGGGATTCCTATTCCAGCTTTGAAATTCGGGCCGGATGGGACAGCGCCCGTGACTGGCTGGCGGGACGAGAGCGATCGAGGGGAGCCGTTGATGGACCAAGTAGAGCACGGCGGTCGTCAGGTGCTGCATATCCAGGCAAACGGGCGGAGCCGCGCTTCATGGCGGACGCAAGTCTACCTGCCGCGTGGCCGGTACCAGTTCACAGGATCGGCTTCCACACAGGCATTGACTGGCGGCAGTGCCGGGCTCCGGATTTCCGGCGGACAACGCAGAACAGGCATCAGCACCACATTACCCTGGCAAACACTCTCTCACGAATTCGAAGTCACCGACGACGGAGTGGATGTGGAGTTTGTATGCGACTTTTATGCGTTCGCGGGGGAGGTGTGGTTTGATCTCAATTCGTTAAAAGTGAGACGTCTATAGAATAGACCCACATCCAATTACGGCGATTCCAGCAACTCCACCGTCGGCTATTTATCCGCCACGTCGCCCGACTCCGATTTAGGAGCAAAGACCATGAAGGTTCCCTTGAGCAGCCTCCATGCACCGTAAAGCCCAACCATGACGGTCATGGCAAAAAGTTTCACAGGAAAAACTCCCATCTTCAGAAAACCCACGAAAGAAATGACAGGAACGCACATAAGTCCAATTCCCGTGAAGATTTTTTGGACCCCGATTCCGCGTAGCATTTTGACACGTTCCAACAGAAGCGAATTCCCCATGGTGGATGCCTCCTCAATGCTTAACCCTTGCATGCGGAGGAATTTGACCACTTCTTCCACCGGATCGCCCCACAGCATCTTGGATCGGGCTTCCTGCTCGGCTTTATCCCGGTTCACCTGCGGCATCGGCCTGGATGTTGGTTGTGTTGTGGGCGTGACTATAACGGGATTAACTTCGATCACCGGTGCATGGGTCTGATCAGTGCGAACCGAAAGGCGCGGCTTGCTCATGGTCGGAACAAGCGACGGCGCCCCGTCCACCAGTAAAGGTGCTTTTATTGTCTCTGGCGCATCCAACGTCAGCTGGACCGCTCCAAGGCGCAGGCTTTGGCCATGAGCGAGAGTAGATTCTTGAATAGGCTGCCCATCTAAGAAAGTACCGTTGGTTGAGCCGAGATCCTTGATCGTGACGCAGTCCCCTCCAGCGTTGATTTCACAGTGGAAACTGGAGACGGATGGATGCTCGATTGGAATTTCGTTCGCGCTGTTGCGGCCTACCCGGCTCAAGCCGGAAGGAAGCTGGAATTCCTGCGCAGGTCCACCCCCGTTGTTCAACAGTAGCTTGGCCATAATTGAGTTGCTCCTAAGCCCTGATGATTAACCAAAGGTTTACTTTTTGTCCAGATCAAATGGCTAGCAGCGGGCGCTCGGCAGCTTGCGGCTTTGCTATCCAAGGGGTAACTGGTTACACCGAATCACCCAGTTTCGGATAGAGGTGACACAAAGGATGGCGTTCACTTACTTTAGCGCACCTGGTGACCGGAAATGTGCCAGATGCAAGCATGAAAAATACGAACGCAAACATACCTATTATGTTTTTCAAAAGCCCAAGTGATTGGGAAGCGTGGCTGGAGAAAAAACAGGGGACAACGCAAGGGATCTGGATTCAGTTCGCGAAGAAAGACTCCGGAATCAAGGGAGTAACTTATCCCCAAGCGCTGGATGTGGCGCTTTGCTACGGGTGGATTGACGGTCAGAAGGCTTCGCTGGATGCGCAATACTGGCTACAACGTTTCACGCCTCGCCGAACCCGAAGCAAATGGTCCGAGATAAATTGCCAGAAGGCGGCGGAGTTGGCGGCTCAGGGACGAATGCGACCTTCCGGCCTCAAGGAAGTGGATGCAGCCAAAAAGGATGGGCGTTGGGACCAGGCTTATAAAAGCCAACGCAACATGAGCGTGCCAGAAGATTTCCAAAAAGAGCTCGCAAAAAGTCCGAAAGCGGCAGCTTTCTTCAAGGATCTGAATAGCGCCAATCGATATGCCGTCCTTTATCGCATCCACGACGCCAAAAAGGCAGAGACTCGCGCACGGCGGATCCGCCAATTTATCGAGATGCTCAACGAAGGTAAAAAGCTGCATTGAGGTTTTTAGCTGGGAGCTTCGCACAAGCCGTAAAATAAAGAGGCGTTCACTCTACCCCGAAGGGTCTTTGCGGCTCTTAAAAGGATTTCGCTCCGGCGGCTCCGCATGAGGCACCACTTCCAACAAGCTGCGCAGAAGCCAATTCATCGCTGGAACACGGTGGCGGATCCATACCGACATCGGCTCCGGACGCGCGCCTAACGCCGCTTTCGGCTCCAGCGCTGTGCGGCCGAGCGAGAGTCGTTTGCAGCGCCATGCGATTGCGTGGCCGATTGTAGCATGGAGAAGCTGGAGATAAATGGGAAGCCCTTCAGACGCTGCGGAACGATCAAAACCGATGTACCACGCGATGGCCGTGTCCCCATCTCGCAAAACAGTAACAAAACCGAGAATCGTCTCTCCGCGTCGCACAATCGTACAGCGGAAATCATCCCCAGCCGCCTCCGCCAGAGCGGGAAGGCAAGTGTCAGGCAAGGTCACCAGGCGAATGCTGGCGTTGTCGTGAACCTCCAGGTAAAGCTCATGTAACCGGGCACCATGGATGTGCAAATTGGTGATTGATTCCAAAACGCAGCCCGAGCCAGCCAGCTTCTTGGCCTGGTCTTTCGCGTTCCGCCGGTATTTGGCATCCAGCGCAGCCAGATAATCCTCATACGAGGCCCATGAGGGGTCGATCGCGAGCACCATGTTCGGCTCTGTTTCCAATGGGCGATAGCTGAAACGGCGGAGAGCATCAAGGCCGCTCTGCGCGTCCGTTAAATCCTTCACCATTACGAAATCCGTTTGGCCAATCAGCCGCTCAGCACGTCGTATTCGGTAAAGCGCTTCGGCAATTCCCGGCCAAACTTTGGAATGATCTACATCCTGCGCAAATGCGATCCCATGAAAACCCCAGGAAATAAGATTTCCAGCAACGAGAATCCGTTCGCGAAGGCGCGAGATGGCTGTTTTGGCAACGGGTGCCACGGTGCGACGGACAAGCCCGGCAAACCGATCCTCGGGCTTCGGACTGTTGGAAGGCGGCGATTGCTTGCCCAATCGGTCCCCGGAAAAGCTAACAATCTGCACCGCCAGCGCTGCCACTGGTTTGTCCTCCTGGAAAATGAGCGCATAGCGCAGGTCAATGTTTTCAGGGCCGTGATTCTCGATCACTCGCAGGATATGCCGCTGGAGAAAAAAACAAGTCCGTTGAACTACGGCATCCCATTTTGCCGGATCGAGGTAGTCGATTTGGTCGGCGAAAGCGAAACCAAAGCCGGTAGGCCGGTGCCGGGCCTGATGTCGAGAATGGGCATCCCGGATGCCCGAAGCGAGTCGGCTCAAAGGATTGCGTGATTGTTTATCACTCATTTAATTGAAGCGTTTGTTGATAGATCGTCAGTTTACGGCGCATTTTAAGTAAGGCCCAACCTTTGAATGCATGCCCGATTCCTCAGAAGAGACACTTTATAGCAGGATTTAGCTCAATTTGGCGGCTAAAAGCCGGAGTTTGGATGTAAAACGCAGGTTCGCACTTGCGGAACTTGCAGTGGCACAACAGGATTGGAGGTGCTCACGCTCTCAGGAATCAGCAAAGCTTACGGTGAAAAAACGTTGTTTGAGGACACCTCTCTTCAGGTGAACCGCGAGGATCGCATTGGTTTGGTCGGGCCCAATGGCGCGGGCAAGTCCACCTTGTTTGGGATGATATTGGGCGAGGAGTCGCCGGACGATGGCAAAATCCTCACGGAACGGAATGTAACCATCGGGTACCTCCCGCAGGAAAGCGCGGTTGTCGGCACCGAAACAGTATTGGAACTGGCCACTGCCATCACCCCCGAGATCGAAAAGCTGCAAAAGCTCATCCGGTCGTGGGAGCAGGATCATCCAACCGACCATACAGAACATCAAGGTGACGTGTATGCGCGCTACAGCGATTTGGGTGGTTATCGCCTGGAAGCCAAGGCCAAGACGATTCTGGCCGGGCTTAGCTTCAAAGATGGTGATTTCGACCGCCCTGCCAAAGAGCTGAGCGGCGGTTGGGTTATGCGGGCGCACCTGGGCCGTTTGCTGGTGCAGGAGCCGGACCTGCTGATGCTGGACGAACCAACGAACCACTTGGATTTGGAAGCGTTGCTCTGGTTCCAAAATTATTTGAAAAATTATCCCGGCGCTATCCTGATGATTTCCCATGATCGCGAATTCCTGAATCAATTGGTGGATAGCATTGTGGAAATTCGGCAAAGCCGGTTGTGGCGCTACCGGGGAAATTACGAAGAGTTCCTCGTCCAGCGTGAAGCAAACGAGGGGCAGTTGCTGTCCGCTTACAAAAATCAGCAAAAGGAAATCGCCCGCTTGCAGGAGTTCGCCGACCGTTTCCGAGCCAAGGCGAGCAAGGCTTCTCAGGCGCAATCGAAGCTCAAGCAGATTGAGCGCATGGACAAAATTGAAGCCCCGGAAAACGAAGACAAACGAATCTCGTTCACCTTTCCCCAGCCGCAGCGGAGCGGACAACGCGTTATCCGGCTGACCAATATCCACCAAGCCTACGGGACAAAGGTGGTGTATGCCGGAATGGATTTTGAAGCGGAGCGCGGTCAACGGCTCGTCTTGGTGGGGCCCAACGGCGCCGGGAAGTCCACTCTCTTAAAAATCCTGGCAGACGTGATTCCCATTCAATCGGGCACCCGTGAGCTTGGTCACAATGTGAAGGCGGGTTATTACTCTCAATACCGTGTGGAAATGCTCCAGCCGGAACGTTCCGTCTTTGATGAGGCGCTGGACACTCCACAACGGGTCACCGAGGAGTTCGTGCGCACGATCCTTGGCTGCTTCCTTTTCCGTGGCGACGACGTTTTCAAAAAGGTAAAGGTCTTGAGTGGCGGTGAGAAAAGCCGGCTGGCATTGGTGAAATTGCTGCTCGATCCCCCCAACCTGCTCCTGATGGATGAGCCCACCACCCATTTGGACATGGCCAGCATCGACGCGCTGGTTGTCGCCCTGCAACAATTTGAAGGCACACTGATATTCATCAGCCATGATGTCTATTTCATCCGTGCTCTGGCCAACAAAGTGGTGCACGTGAACGAAGGCAAGCTGACCCACTATGCCGGAGACTATCAATATTACCTCGAGAAGTCCGCCGCGATCTCGGCCCGTGACGGATTAACGGCCGGGCAGCGGGAAGTGTCCGCAAAGGCCAAGCAGGCGGATCGAACCAACGTCAAGGGCAAGGATCAAAAACGGTCGGAAGCGGAACAGCGCCAGAACCGCTCGCGAGCCAGGAAAGACCAGCAGGAAACGGTGCACCGCTTGGAAAAAACCGTTGCCGCCCTTGAGAAGAAACAGGCTGAGTTAACGGCACAGCTCGAAAAGTCTGAGACCTACGAAAAGCCCGGCTGGGCCAACCAAATAAATCGGGAACTAACCGAGGTGACGGACGAATTGACCCAGCGAACGGCAGAATGGGAAAGTGCTGCGACGAAGCTATCAGAAACTGATAACGCAGTTTGATGTTGTAAGGCATTGAAGTAGAGCGGGTTCCGATTCTAATTTCTTTTGGCTTATTATTTGGTCTTTTCCCTGCTATGAGTGGCTCGTCATGAGCTCCCTTGTAGACCGAAGCATTTGCAAATACGGCGGATGCGAATCGCCTTAAGGGCCGTTCCAGAACCAAAAGCGATGGAGCGCACCCTGAAACGCCTTGTTCTCTGCGCAAGCACCATCTTGTGGGTGCTCGCGTTCGTCTTTTCAACTCAAGCCCAGGAACCACACTGGCGCAACCTGGAATTGGAGCGACAGATTGATCAGCTTTTTTCCCAAGTACCCCCAGCCAAAAAGCACCTGGAGAATCTCACGGAAGCTCAGGTGGCCGAGCGTCTCACGCAGGAGCAAAATTATCGTCGCCTGAACCAGGAAAAAAAAGAAGGCAAGTGGACAGCCGCTCTTGTAGAGGAAAGCACACTCGCAA